>JBCCMW010000207.1:0-7463 GCA_039026175.1 Pseudomonadota bacterium | reverse complement strand
GTCGATCAGGAGCGGCGGGCGCAGGAGGTCGCGCGGACCGGCCAGACGGCTGCCGACAGCCTCCGCGCCGAGTCGTTCGCCATCGTAGCCGTGCGGCCGGGCCTAGCCTGGACGACGCCGCGCCTCTCGGCCTCAGCCTCCATCGAGTTTCGGCGGGAGGAGGAGCCGATCGCGGGCGCGTTCGCCGAGAGCGCCACGGGGCGGACGCTCGCGGTGGAGGGGAGCTATCGCCCCAGCAGCGTCTTTCAGACCGACGCGCGCGTGAGTGCCCGCCGCCGCTCGTTCACCGACGCCTTCCGCGAGGCCGGCCGCGCCGACACCGACGCCCTCGCCATTCGCTGGACTACGCGCGCGACGCCCCTCCGCCGCGCCATCGCGTTCAGCAGCACCTACGAGGCGCTCACCGAACGCACGGCCGTTGCGCAGGAGACGTATGTGCTCGTTGGGCCCGAACTCGGCGAGTTTGTGTGGGAGGACGCCAACGGCGACGGCGTTCCGCAGGTGGACGAGTTCCGCCCCGAGGTGACGCCGCTCGAAGGCACCTACGTGCTCACGTTCGTCCCGGGCGACGACCTCGTACCGACCATCGGTGTGCGCGCGCAGGCCCGCCTCGGCCTCGAACCGGAGCGCCTCATCCCCCGCGACGCGTCCGGCTGGCTGCGCTTCCTCCGCGCCGTCTCGACGCAGACTACCATCGACGTGCAGGAGCGCTCGACGAGCCGTGACCTGGCGAGGGTGTACCTCCTCAATCCCGGCGAGCTCCAGAACGAGAACACGCTCCAGGGCCGCTTCCGGCTCATCCAGGACGTGACGCTCTTCCCGGGCCAGCCGCGCTACGGTCTGCGCCTCACGGGCACGGCCCTCACGCGCACGAGCCAGCTTGCCGCCGGGCGCGAGCGCGGCCGCGCCCGCGCCGAGCCCCGACAGGAAGGCGCGGCGCCTCATTCGAACACGTCCTCGTTGAGCACCGCGGTGACCACGTAGTTGGGCACGTCCACCACCTGGCCCACGCGCAGGTCGACGGCGATCGAGGCCAGCACATACGCCTGCTCGCGCGTGAGGCCGTGCACCCGCTGGATATGGTCCAGCATCTTGCCCAGCGCATCGCGCGCCGCGACCATCAGATCCTCGGACAGGTTGGTCAGGTCCGCGATTTTATCGCTGTCCAGGTACGTGTGCGGCGGCGGCACTTCGCCCGCGGGTTTGATCGGCAGGCCGATGGTCTGGTGGAAGCTGGAGGGTTCCATCGCCTTGATCTGCGCGCCGCCCTCGACCTCGGGCGCGGTGATCTCGCTGCCCAGACCCGGGCGGATCTCGACGCTGAGGCGCACCACGGCGCCCATCTCGATGGCCGTGCCCGAGACCTCGCCGTCGCCCTGGGCATAGTGCACGTCGCCCACGAACAGGCCGCAGCCGTCGATAAAGCAGGGCAGCAGCAGCACGGTGCCGACCTGCATCTGCTGGACGTCCATGTTGCCGCCGTTCTCGCGCGGGGGGATGGTGCGCAGGCAGGTCTCCTTGTGCAGTCCCTCGGGCCCGCACACGTCGCTCGGCAGTGCGCCGATGGGTTCGGGCGGCAGGGCGATCCCGCCGGCTGCGGCCAGCGCGGTCTCGCGCGCCAGCCAGGTTTCGACCTCGGTCTCGCCCGGCAGCACGCCGACCGAGCCCATGAACGCCTCGTACGGCACGGCGACGCCCGGCATCTGGTCGGAACGCGCGTGGGTGCGGCTGAGGCGCCAGTTCACCAGGAACGGCTCGGTGAACTCGTCGCGCAGGAACCCGAAGCCCGGCACGATGACGGTGTAGCCGTACTGGTCGGGGGCGATGTCCTCTAGCGTGATGGCGATCACGTCGCCGGCGACGGCGCCCGCGATCTCGACCGGGCCGGTCATCGGGTGCACCAGGTTCAGATCCACCGCAGCCAGATCGTCGGCGACGCTATCCAGCGTCAGATCGCTGTCCAGCGCGTCGCGGGTGTGGATGACGATCTCGTCGCCCGGCTGGGCGGTGGCGACGAACGGGATGGCGGGGTGGTAGCGGTTGAAACAGTTGGGATCGTCGACGCAGTGTTCGCCCTCTTTGCCCACCGTCACGGTCTGGCGCCAGGTGACCTCGGTCGTGTCGGCCAGCGCGGGCGCGGCCAGCGGGCCGCCCGCCAGCGCCAGCGCGAGCGCGAGGCGGCAGCCGACGCCCGGACCGGTGGGACAGGGGCGGATGGGGGTGCGGGTCATGGCGCTCTCCTCGGCGGGGCGGCCGCGGACCCAGCCCTGTCGGGCCGTGCACGGGTCGTGATCGGGCGCGGCCGCCGGCGCGGGGTGGGGCAGTGCGGCCGCAGGATGGCCTATGCTGACGCCACGGCGCCCGGGCTTTGAGCCCCCAAGCCGCAACCGAGGCGCATTGCGACGGTTGCACCGCTGAGCAGCCGAGGCGCCCCAGCCCCAACCGCCGCCCCAGCCCCACTCTCAGTCCCAGCCCCAGCCCCAGCCCCAGCTCCGGCCCCAGCTCCGGCCCCAGCTCCGGCCCCGTCTCATCCCCAGCCCCGTCCCAGCTCCCCGTATCAGGCGTGACCTCTGGCCCGGTCTCTGGCCCCGTCTCTGGCCCCGTCTCAGGCCGGTCTCAGGCCCAGGGTCAGGCCCAGGGTCAGGCCGTGCGATAGGTCGTCGGGCCGGCCGGCCGGGCGTGACCCGCGATCACCGCGCGCACCGCGTCCAGATCGCAGGCTTTGGGCACCACCGCCGCGAACACGTCGCACGCGCCCCTGCGGTCGACCTCGCGCGGATCCAGCGCGGTCATCGCGACGATGGGCGGCGCGTCGCGCGACAGGCGCGCACGGATGCGCCGGGCCGCCTCGACGCCGTCCATCACCGGCATGCAGATATCCATCAGAACCAGGGCCGGGCGGTGGCGCTCGACCAGCCGCAGCGCCTGGCGCCCGTCGCTCGCCGTCACCACGGCAAAGCCCAGCATATCGACCAGGGCGGCCAGCAGCGCGCGCTGCGTGGGGTTATCCTCGACAATCAAAATTGCAGCGCGGAGACGGGGCATGGCGGCCATCCTCGTGTGCAGGGTTCTGGAAACCGCACGGCGGGGCCGCGATGCCGCCCGACCGTCTCGGTGGCAGCGCTGTAGCAAATATGCCGCTTACGTAAACGTCACGTAAGCACGTGGCATCTATGCGTGACGTTCGTCACATTGCGTCGCCGGCCGCGCGTCGACGCCTGATGCACGGGGCCTGTGGGGGCGGATCAGCGCTCGCCGCGCAGCATGCCCGAGCCGATCCCTCGGATCACCGCGGTCGTTCGGTCGGATACCGACAGCTTGGCATAGATCCGGCGCATATAGGCGTCGACGGTGTGGCTGGAGACGTCGAGGATCCCGGCGATCGCCGCGTTGCTCTTGCCGCGCGCGACCCAATAGAGCACCTCGCGCTCGCGGGGCGAGAGCGGCTGCACCGGGGTCGAGGGGACGAGGTCGCAGTAACGCAGGTGCGCGATCTGACAGACCATCTGGTACTCGGCGATGGCGTCGGCGCTGACGGCCCGGTGCGCCTTGCCAAAGCCCAGCCCGAAATAGCCGTTACGCAACTGCGGGCCGAACACCTGCACCGCCAGCCCGTCGCCGATGCCCGTGGCCGCCAGCTCGCCCAGGAAGGCCTGCTGCTCGGCCAACAGACCGGTGATGTGCACCGCTTCGGACCAGAAGAACGGCCGGGTCGAGCGCAGCGCGAAATCCGGAATGGGATCGACGCGGTACAGCCGCTGGTCGATGTAGTGGCAGACCCAGTCCTCGGGGAAGCCGTGCGCGCGAATGCCGGTGACCGGTGCGTCCGAGCCAGGAGGCGCCATGTGATGGTAGCTGACCAGCGGAATGTCGCGGTGGGCGAAGTAGGCGAGCAGCAGCGACCAGAGCGCGTCGACGTCCGAGACGCGACCCTGCTCGACCATGAACCCACGAACCGTTTCGAACGGCACACCCATCGCCACCCCACACGCGGCAGTGGCGGGCAGTGTAGCATGATCGGCGGGAGCGGGCGCCCCGCGCTCGGCCGTGCTCAGCGACGCGCGATCACGAGCGGCATGCCGGTGCCGGGGCGCAGCGTGAACCACATCCGCGGTTCGGGCACAAAGCCCTGAGGTATCTCGACGGCGACGCGGGCCATCAGGGTCGACAGGATCACCTGCGCCTCGATCAGCGCGAACTGCATGCCGATGCAGACCCGCGGGCCCGCACCGAACGGCAGATAGGCATAGCGGTGGCGCGCCCGGCCGCCGCTTTTGGTGCCGCCCTTCCCGGCGCTGTTGCCCGCGCCCTTGCCCGCGCCCTTGCCCGCACCTTTGCCCGCACTCTTGGCGACATCGGGCGCAAAGCGGGCGGGATCGAACGCGTTCGGCTCGTCCCACAGCATCGCGTGGCGGTGCACGGCATAGATCGGCAGCACGGCGGTCGCCCCGGCCTTGACCTCGCGGCCCGCAATCTCGTCGTCGATCCGGGCGGTGCGGGTCATGAACCCCGCGGGCGGGTACAGGCGCAGCGCTTCGGACAGCACCTGGCGCGACAGGGGCAGGGCGTCGAGGTCGGCGGCGGTGGCGGGACGGGCATCCAACCCCGCGGCCAGCGCCTCCTCGGCCAGCCGGGCCTGCCAGGCACCGCCGTGGGCGCGGTCGAAGGCCAGCAGGTACAGCGCCCAGGTCAGCGCCAGCGCCGTCGTCTCGTGTCCCGCGGCGATGAAGGCCAGCAGGTTGTTGCGCAGCGCCACCTCGTCCATGCGCTGCCCGGTCTCGGCGTCCTCGGCCGCGATCAGCATATCCAGCAGGTCCGGCGGGTCCGAGGGCGTGGCCGCCCGGCGCGTGGCGATGATGTGGTCGATCATGCCGTCGAGCCGGGCCCCGCGGCGGTTCATGATCTGGCCCGGGCGGGGCACCCACTGCGGCGCGCCCAGCACATCCAGGATGGACAGTCGGGCGACGTGCTTGATGAAGGCGCTGATGCCGTCGGTGATCGCCTGGCGGTCCAGCGCTTCGCGGCCCGACAAGGCGACGTCGCAGATCACGTCGCACGTCGCGGCGACCATTTCGGGGTACACATCGACCGTCTCGCCGGTCTGTGCGACCAGGCGCTGGGTCGACGCACAGGCCGCGTCGGCCATGGCGGGCACCTGCGCCTCGATCGCGCGGCGCTGGAACATCGGCGTCATGGCGCGGTGCTGCCAGCGCCAGTCGGCGCCCTCCAGCGTCAGCAGGTTCTCGCCCTCGCGCGGGCGCATGATCCGCTTGGCCACCGTGCTCTTGGGATAGTTCGGCTCGCGGGTCTTGAGCACGTGCTCCAGCCAGGGCGGGTCCTGGATCATGATCCAGCCGACGCCGCGGCCGCCCTGCAGGATGGGCACGTTGTAGGCCGCGACCGGGATCAGCTCCAGCACGTTGCGCCGCGCGGTGCGATAGGTGGCGAACATGCCGAGCGGCGCCGCGGGCGGGGTCACCGAGACGGGCAGCGGCCTGCCGTCCTCGGTCGTCGCGGGATCGGGTCGCGTATCCAGGGCCATAGCGCACTCCTGCAACCTAGCCAGGAGCATGGCGCCCGGGGCCGAGACGACAAGGGGCCGTTTCGCCACGCCCCGCTGTTCGCCGTGCCCCGCTGTTCGCCGTGCCCCGCTGTACGCCACGCATCGCTGTTCGCTACGCCCCGCTGTTTGCCGCGCCCCGCCGTTCGCCGGGGTCCGGTGGCGCGTCAACCGGCGGGCGGGGCGCCGGCGGCGGTTCGGCCCGCCGGCGTCGCCTCCAGCCGGGCCTTCAGCGCCATGGCGTTGGCGGTGATGTCGTGCATCGCGGCCACCCTGGCCCGGCCGGCGGCGCCCATCTCGGCCAGCCGCTCGGGGCTGGCGGCCAGCGCCTCGTCCAGCGCGCGGCCCAGCGCCTCGGCATCGCCGCTGGGGACGACCCATCCACACTCGGGCGTGACCAGCTCGGGGATGCCGGCGATAGCGGTGGTGATGACCGGGCGGCCCAGCGCCATCGCCTCCATGATCACGACGGGGATGCCCTCGGCGAAGCTCGGCAGCAGAAAGGCGCGCGAACCGGCGACCAGGTCGCGCACCCGCTCGTGCGACTGCCAGCCCATCAGCTCGACATGGGCGGCCACGCCGTGCGCGGCGATCGCGGCCTCGACCATCGGGCGGAGCTCGCCGTCGCCGACGATCTGCACCCGGATACCGGGATGGTGCCGGGCCGCGCGGGCCACGGCGGCGGGGATCAGCGACTGCGCCTTGGCCACGCAGAGCCGGCCCACGTGCACCAGCGGCGCGTCCGGCGCGGGCGGCGGCTGGGGGGCGAAGGCGTCCAGGTCCACGCCGCAGCGCACGATGTGGATCTTGGCCATGGCATCGTCCCACCCCTCGATCCCGGCGGCCTGCAGCAACTGGGTGCGGCAGAAATGGCTGATCGCGGCGACGAAGGACGCATGGCGGACCTTGAGCCCGACCGAGGCGGACTGCCGGTCGTAGAACTCGGTCGGCCCGTGCGCGGTGAAGCTGTAGCTGGGCCCGCCCATCAGGTGGCAGAGCATCGCGACGGCGGCCGAGTTAGTGCCGAAATGGGTGTGCACGTGGTCGATCCGCTCGGCCCGGCAGAGCCGCTTCAGCGCCACCGCTTCGGCCAGGTAGGCGCCGTGGGCGACCAGCTTGCCGCCCGCGTTGGCGACCAGCCGGCGCCAGGCGCCCAGCGCCCGGGCCATACCCCGGGGGTTTGCCGCCGCCTCGCGCACCAGGCCGAGGATCAGGCCTGCCTTGCGGTCCAGCAAATAGCGCGTCTTGGCCTGTTCCTGGCGGTCGACCGGCGTGACCAGCGGCGCGTCCCAGCGGCGCAGCGCGACGCGCAGGATTTCCACCCCCGCCGCCTCCAGCGCCAGGATCTCGCCCCGGATGAAGGTGAGGCTGGTCATCGGATAGATGTTCAGGAAATAGGCGATGCGCATCCGCGGTCCCCCGAAGCGGCTGGCGGGACGCGTGCGCCGCCGTCGGCGGGGGCGGCGGTCCCCACGGCCGCGCCCGCCCTTGCGCCCGTTTCCGCGCCCGTTTCCGCGCCCGTTCCCGTGCCCGTTCGCATGCCTGTCTGCGCAGCGCGCCGCGGGGCGTCAACCGCCGCCGCACCGAAGCGGCACTTGGGTGGCACTGGGGCGGGCGCGTGCCCGTCGCGCGGCGCCCTGTGGGCGACAGGCGGCGGGGCGGGCCTGGCAGGCCACCCTCGGGGCGGTGCGCTCAGCCCAGACCGTTGTCGCGGCGCCAGGCCTCGTTGGCGAGGTCGGCGCGGCCGACCTGGTCGTCCGTGCATTGCATCGTGGCGCGCAGCCGCCGACCGCGGGGGTCGTAAATCACCGCGCAATCGTTGTCGAACACCACCTCGGTGCGGCCCTCGGGCGTGGCGGCGACGGTGGGCAGGCGCCCGCCCGGGCCGCCGGCGGGCGGCGCG
>JBCCMW010000206.1:0-7514 GCA_039026175.1 Pseudomonadota bacterium | reverse complement strand
CGCCTCTGGCCCCGGCAGCATCATCGCGAACGAAAGCCCGCGGTCGAAGCTGCCGCCTGGCACCCAGCCGCGCTTGTCGACGATCTCGGCCTGCATCAGCGCGATCTGCCCGGCTGGGCCGCCGAACGACATGAGCCCGATGCGGGCATAGACCGCCGTCGCCTCGGCCAGGGTGGGGGCCGCGGCTGCGCCGTCCCCAGCGGCGGCGCCCGTGTCCCCAGCCGCGGTGCCGGCGCTGAGCCGAGCGGCGGCATCCCCAGGCCCAGCGTCGGCGCCAGTGTCGGGGCCCGTGTTGGGGCCAGTGTCGGGACCGGTGTCGGGGCCAGTTTCGGGGCCCGTGTTGCGGCCGGTGTCGGGGCCCGTGTCGGGGCCCGTGTCGGGGCCCGTGTTGGGGCCAGTATAGCGGCCAGTGTAGGGGCCGGTATCGGGGCCCGCATCGGGGCCGGTCTCGGCGGTGGGGGGTCGCGTCTGTCGGCCGATCATGCCTGGCCCTCGGGCGCGGTCGCGGGGTTCGATGGGGCGCGTGGCGCGGTGACGGGCGCTGCGCGGCCGCCTGTTGCGGTGCCCTCGACCAGCGCGCGGGCGTCGGTTGTGCTGTGCGGCGCGGCGTCGTCCGCGCCGAGCGGGACCAGCGGTGCCCCTGCGTCGGTCAGCGCCGCAAACCCGCCGGCCACGACATAGGCCTCGCGTCCGTGGAGGCGGCAGAGCGCAGCGGCAAAGCGGCTGACCTCGTGGCCGTGCACGCAGAACAGGCCGAGCGGCCCGTCCCCGGGCGGCAGCCGGCCGTGGCCCAGCGCCGAAGGATCGCTCCACGCAGCACCGACGAGCGCGCGCCCCTCGCCCTGCCGCGCAGGCGCCTTGCGTACATCGTGCAGCGTCAGCCGCCCCGCGCGCGCCAGCGCCAGCGCCGCGCCTGCCGGCAGGTCGGTGGCATCGGGGCCCGCCACGGCGTGGGCCGCGGGCAGGGCGCGCACGCCCGCCAGGTCGATGTCGGTCGTCGTGGATCGCTGATCAGTGCCCATGGCATCGCCGTCCCGTTCGCATGCGGTTGCGTCAGGGCGATGCTTGGGCGCCGGGTTCGGCCGGCGCCTGGGGTGCGGGAGCTCGCCATCCCCGCGCACCGGAAAATAGGCACCGGGGCGCGGGTCGCAAGGGGCCGATGCCGCATCCGCGTGCCGCTATGGCGTACCGCGTCCGGCGGGACGACGGGACGACGCGACGACTGGCGGCCTCGGTGTGTGGCGGGGCGCCGCCGCCCGGCTCAGAACCGGGTGGCCGTGATCGAGGGCGCCAGGTTGTTCCCGATCACCGTCTGCAGCGCAAACAGCCCGATCAGCACGATCAGCGGGGCGAGGTCGATCCCGCCGGTGGCCGGCAGCCGCTCGCGGATCGGGCGGTAGATCGGCTCGGTCAGCGAGCTCAGGCCCTGGTAGATCTGCGCCACCCCGTTCTGGTGGCGGCTGAGCACGTTGAAGGCGATCAGCCAGCTCAGGATCGCCTGGGCGAAGATAATAAAGATCGCGATCCCGATAATCATGTCCAGGATCTGCAGGATGGAGGTCATCACGGTCTCCGTGCGGCTCGGTCGCGGGCGCCGTAGGTGCACCGGCTGAGGAGGGTTGGCGTGCGCGGGCCGGCGTGCAGGCCGGGGCGATCGGGTAAACGGGCGGCGGCGGCCGGTGGCCGTCGGACGCGGCAGACGTAGCGATGCGACGGGTCGGTGACAACGCCCAGGCGGCCGTGGCGCCGTCATGCGTCTCGGGCTGCGACGGGGACACGCGCGCCGCTCGGCCCGTGGCCGCCGGGACGGGCCGCAGCGGTTGACTTGCCGCCGGCCCGCGGCTATGGCCCGCGCGGTTCGGGGCCGTAGCTCAGTTGGGAGAGCGCTGCAATCGCACTGCAGAGGTCAGGGGTTCGAATCCCCTCGGCTCCACCACCCCGCATATCGTGGATGGATTGTCGCCGAGTGCATTGGCGAAACGGGGCTTTTCGGGCTTTAAGCCTCGCAACCCGGCTGTGGCGCGGGGTGTGTCCAAGGCGTGCTCCGGCATCGCTCGATCCCGCGTCGGATTGCCATTATCGTCGACCGTCCAGCGGCTTGACGGGCGCCGAGGCACCGGTTGGACCATCGCCGCGAACCCGACCTAGGTCGTCGCGCCAAGGGTTACCCCATCGCGATGCTGGTCTTTGGGCGCTGCAGCGTCTGGACCCGGGTCCCCTGGGCCTGGATCGCGCGCCAGTGGTTGGAGGGTCGGCCCGCTGCGACCGGACGGGGCCTTGCAGGACGCCCCGGGCAGAGACCGACGGACGCGCGAGGGACCGCCATGGTGCGCGGCATCGGCGTATAGGGAGCGCGCCGTGGCCGAGGCCCCTGGATCGCGACCGCCAGCACCCGCGCGGTGCGCAGGGCGGTCGAGGACCAATTGCACGCCCTGCTCGCGGGTCCGCGGTGTTGGGGCGATGCCCCTCGGCCGCGCTCGGGCCCCGGTCCCCGATGGCGCGGCGGCACGTGCCGGGCCCTGCGTCCCACGCTAGGGTAGGGGGATGTCATCCTCGATCCCGCCCGCGGCGTCCTGCGGAGCGGATACGCCTTGGCCCCGGTACCACCATGCTGCTTGCCCAGATCACCGATCTGCACATGCGCCGCGACGAGACGCCCCTGTCGGGCGCCGTCGTCACCCGGCCCTTGATTGCCGCCGCGGTGGATGCCGTCATCGCCCGGGCGCCGGACGCGGTGCTGGTGACCGGCGATCTGACCGATATCGGCAGCGACGCCGAGTATGCGTTGCTGCGCGCCGAGCTGGATCGTCTGCCGATGCCCTGCTTCGTGATCCCGGGCAACCACGACCGCCGCGCGCCCCTGCGCGCGGCCTTTGCCGACCATGCCTACCTGCCGGCCGAGGGCCCGCTCAACTGGGTGGTCGAGGGGTTCGCGCTGCGGCTGGTGGGGCTGGACAGTGTGGTCCCGGGCGAGGGCTATGGCCACCTGGGCGACGATACGCTGGCGTGGCTGGATGCGACGCTGGCTGCCGATCCCCGCCCGACGGTGGTCGCCGTGCACCACCCGCCCTTCCCCACCGGCATCGTCGCCATGGACAAGATCATGTGCCGCAACGGCGAGGCGATGGGGGAGATCATTGCCCGCCACCCCCATGTCGAGCGGGTGGTCGCCGGTCACCACCACCGCCCGGTGCAGGTACGCTGGGCCGGCACGCTGGGCCAGATCGCGCCGTCGGTGGCGCATCAGGTGGATCTGGACTTTGCCGACCGGCCGGTTGCGCAGTGGGTGCTGGAGCCGCCGGCGTTCCTGCTGCACCTCTGGAACGGGACGTGCCTGATGACGCACACCGCCTATGTGGGCGACTTCGGTGGGCCGCAGCCGTTCCGGCTGGACCCGGCCTATCCTGGACGCGCCTGACAGCGGCCGAGGCTCCGCGCGACGGTTGACGGCGTCCGCGCCCCGTGGAGCGGGTGCGCGCCGCCCGGTTCAACGCCCCTATGCCCCGTCGCGGTCCCTGTCGCCCGTCGAATACAGCGCCTTGCGCAGGTCGAGGCCGACGGTACCCGCCACCGTCACGTGCGGATCGAGCAGGTCGTTGCGAAACAGCATGGCGACGTGGCGCGCCCGAGCCTGTGACGGCCCAGCCCGCCACACCCCAGTACGTTACGCCCCGGCCCGTCGCACCCCGGCCCGTCGCACCCCGGCCCGTCGCACCCCGGCCCGTCGCACCCCGGCCCGTCGCACCCCGGCCCGTCATACCCCGGCCCGTCACCGCCCGGCCCGCACGCCGGTGGCGAGGGGCCGACGGCTGGCGTGGGCAGGCGTCGCGTCGTGTCCCTTGGGTTAGATGTGCGCCGCCATCGCCACCGCGGTATCGGACATGCGGCAGGAGAAACCCCACTCGTAGTCGTACCAGCTCAGCACCCGCCCGAAGGTGCCGTCCCTCACCTTGGTCTGGTCGGTCGCGAAGATCGACGAGTGCGGGTCGTGGTTCATGTCCATCGACACCAGCTTGTCGTCGGTAAAGCCCAGCACGCCCTTCAGCGACTGGCCGGCCGCTGCGCGCACCGCGTCGTTGATCTCGTCGACCGAGGTCGCGCGCTTGGCGTTGAACTGGAAGTCGACGACCGAGACGTTGGGCGTGGGCACCCGGATCGCGACACCGTCCAGCTTGCCGTTGAGCTCGGGCAGCACCAGCCCGACCGCCTTGGACGCCCCGGTCGAGGTCGGGATCATCGACATCGCCGCGGCGCGGGCGCGGTAGAGATCCTTGTGCATCGTATCCAGCGTCGGCTGGTCGCCGGTGTAGCTGTGGATCGTGGTCATGAACCCCGTGTCGATCCCGATGGTGTCGTTCATCACCTTGGCGACCGGGCCCAGGCAGTTGGTGGTGCACGAGGCGTTGGAGACGACCGTGTCGTCGCCGGTCAGCGTGTCGTGGTTCACGCCGTAGACGATTGTCTTGTCCGCGCCGGATGCCGGGGCCGAGACGAGCACGCGCTTGGACCCGTTCTCCAGGTGCGCCGCGGCCTTGTCGCGCGCGGTGAAGATGCCGGTGCACTCCATCGCGATGTCGACATCGCCCCAGGGCAGCTCGGCCGGGTTGCGGATCGCGGTCACCCGGATCGGGCCACGGCCCACGTCCAGCGTGTCGCCGTCCACCGTCACCGTGCCCGGGAAGCGGCCGTGGACGCTGTCGTAGCGCACCAGGTGGGCGTTGGTCTCGACCGGCCCCAGGTCGTTGATGGCGACGACCTCGATGTCGGTGCGGCCCGTCTCGACGATGGCGCGCAGCACGTTGCGCCCGATGCGACCGAACCCGTTGATGGCGACCTTGACCGTCATCCTCATCTCCTACTGCGCGTTGGCTGGCGGGGTCGGGAGGGCGCGGAAACGGCGACGCCGGCTCCCCGTGGCCCGGCCGCCCCTCGCCCGGACGCGCCGAGGTATGGACCGTTCGTCAGACAGACGCAACGGAGCGCCCGCGCCCGGCATCCGGCTATGCACCGGCGGCTGCCGCGGCGCACCTGCCTGCCCGGCTTTGGCACAGCGCAGGGTCCGCAGCGCCGTAGGGTGCGTCGTGACGCACCACCGGGTGCGCGGCGGCGTGGGCCTGCGGTGCGCCGAGACGCACCCTGCGCGACGCCGGTGCGTGGAGACGCACCCAACGCCACGCCGGTGCGTGGAGACGCACCCAACGCCACGCCGGTGCGTGGAGACGCACCCAGCGCCACGCCCGTGCGTGGAGACGCACCCAACGCCACGCCCGTGCGTTGAAACGCACCCAATGCCACGGCGATGCGTTCAGACGCACCCAACGCCACGCCGGCGCGGGGTCCGTTACAGCAGGCTGCGGACGCGGTCGGCCACAGCCTCGGCTGTGATGCCGAAATGGGCGTAGAGCGCCTTGTAGGGGGCCGAGGCACCGAAGCTCTCCATGCCCACGAACCCGGCCTTGCCGTCGCGCCCGCGCTCGCCCGTCAGCCAGCGGTCCCAGCCCTGGCGGACCCCGGCCTCGACGGCGACGCGCACCGGGCCCGCGGGCAGGACGCGGCGGCGGTAGGCCTCGTCCTCTGCCGCGAACAGCTCCATCGACGGCATCGAGACCACGCGCACGCCCGTCCCCTCGCGCTCGAGCAGCACCTTGGCGGCCAGCGCGATCTCCAGCTCGGACCCCGTGGCGATCAGGATCGCGGCGCGGCGGTGCTCGGCCTCGGCCGCCACATAGGCACCCTGGGCCGTAGGGCTTTTGGCGGTGAATTTCTCGCGCAGGGTCGGCAGGTTCTGGCGTGACAGCGCCAGCACCGTCGGCCCGTCCCGCCGCTCCAGCGCCACGGCCCAGGCCTCGGCCGTCTCGACCGCGTCGGCCGGGCGCAGCACCATCAGGTTGGGCATCGCGCGCAGCGCCGCCAGATGCTCGACCGGCTGGTGCGTGGGCCCGTCCTCGCCCAAGCCGATGCTGTCGTGCGTCATCACGTAGACCACGCGCTGGCCCATCAGCGCCGAGAGCCGGATCGCCGCGCGGGCATAGTCGGTGAACACCAGGAACGTGCCGCCGTAGGGGATCACGCCCCCGTGCAGCGCCATGCCGTTCATCGCCGCGGCCATGCCATGCTCGCGGATGCCATAGTGCAGATAGCGGCCCTTGCGGTTGCCCACGTCGAACACGCCCAGGTCCGGCGTCTTGGTGTTGTTCGACCCCGTCAGGTCGGCCGAACCGCCGATGGTGTCGCCCAGCACCGGATTGATCGCGGCCAGCGCCATCTCGGACGCCTTGCGCGTGGCCACCGTCGGCCGGTCGGCGACCAGCTGCTTGCGGAGCGCGTTGATCGTGGTGGCGAGCTTCGGCGGCAGGTCGCCCGCGATGGCCCGGTCGTAGTCGGCCCGCTTGCGCCCGCGCAGCGCGCCGTGCGCGGCGGTCCAGGCCGCGCGGGCCGCGGCGCCCCGTTCTGCCAGCGCGGCCCAGGCGGCAGCCACGTCCGCCGGCACCTCGAAGGCCGCCTGGTCCCAGCCGTAGGCGGCCTTGGCGCCCGCGATCTCGTCGTCGCCGGTGATCGCGCCGTGCGCCTTGGCGGTGTCCTGCAGCGTGGGCGCACCCAGCCCGATGTGCGTCTTGCAGGCCAGCAGCACGGGCGCGTCCTGCGTGGTCGCCCAGGCGAGCGCCGCCTCGACATCCGCCGTGTCGTGCCCGTCCACCGCGCGCGTCACCCAGCCCGAGGCCGCGAAGCGCGCCACCTGGTCGGTGCGGTCGGCCAGCGACACCTTGCCGTCGATCGAGATGCCGTTGTCGTCCCACAGCACGATCAGGTTCTTCAGCGCCAGACGCCCGGCCAGGGTGATCGCCTCCTGGCTGACCCCCTCCATCAGACAGCCGTCGCCCGCGATCACCCAGGTGCGGTGGTTGCAGAGTTTCGGCCCGAAGCGCGCGCGCAGGTGCTCCTCGGCGATCGCCATGCCGATGGCGGTGGCGAGACCCTGGCCCAGGGGCCCGGTCGTCGTCTCGATCCCCGGGGCGTGGCCATGCTCGGGGTGGCCCGCGGTCGGCTGGCCCAGCTGGCGGAAGCCGCGGATCGCCTCGATCCCCATGCCGGGGTACCCCGTCAGGTGCAGCAGCGCATACAGCAGCATCGACCCGTGGCCCGCCGACAGCACCAGCCGATCGCGGTCCGGCCAGTCGGGGGCGGCCGGATCGAAGCGCAGCTGGGTGTCGAACAGCACCGTCGCGACGTCCGCCATGCCCATCGGCATGCCCGTGTGGCCGGAATTGGCGGCCTTGACCGCGTCCAGCGCCAGGGCGCGGATCGCGGCGGCCATCCGGAAGCGCCGCGGATCGGCGGCCTTCATTTGCTCGAGGGTCACGCTCATCATAGCGTCGGGCCGTGCCCGTCCCTGGGTGTGGGGTGGAGCCGCGGGCGGCTGGGGGCCGTGTTGTGCGGATCGTCGCGCGGCTTGTCCACCCGCGCGGACGTCGTGCAGCGGCCGCGCGACCCGGGCAAGCCGACCCACAGGGGTG
>JBCCMW010000205.1:0-7524 GCA_039026175.1 Pseudomonadota bacterium | reverse complement strand
CGTTGCGCCCCGCCGCCGGCCCCGCCGCCGGCCCCGCCGCCGGCCCCGCCGCTGGCCGCGGCCGCGTACCAGCCGCCCGGGTCCAAACCGTGGTCCTGGAAGAGGCACAGGCCGCCCGGGCCGCCGCCTATCTGGTGACCAATGCCGAGAGTGCGACGCTGCACCTGGACCGTCTGCGCACCCGGGCGGAGGACTTCGACCCCGACACCCGCGAGCGGTTCCTGGCCGGCGCGCTGTTGCCCGCGGCGTGGCTGGTACAGGCCCAGCGGGTGCGGCGCTGGTGGCTGGCGCGGCTGTTGCGGGCCTTTGGCGAGGTCGATCTTCTGGTGGCGCCCGCCACGCCCTTCACCGCGCCCCTGATCGGGCAGAAGACACTGGCGCTCGGCGGGCGCACGGTGCCGCTGCGGCCCAACCTGGGTCTCTTCGCGCAGCCCTTTTCCGCCGTCGGGCTGCCGGTGCTGACCGTGCCGGTGTTCCGGGCCGGCGCGCTGCCGATGGGCGTGCAGCTGATCGCGCCGCCCTGGCGCGAGGATCGGTGCATGGCGGTCGGCGCCGCGCTGGAGACCGCCGGCATCGCCGCCAGCCACCCGCCCACCGAGCGCTGAAACCCCGACCCGCGCCGGTTGCGTGCGTACCGCCGGGCACCCGCGACGGTCGCGACGTATCCAATTATTGCCGCTAACATGGGCATAGAGCCGCGCAACGATCCAATCCTTGCCGCTTTGATATGCTGTTTTGACGAATTGCTTATTTTTTCTTGCCTCTCGGAGAGCTGTACCAGTTCATCGCCATGCTCGCAGAGACAGCGCCCCCCAGCGCTGCGTCCACCAGACAGGCAGACAGGAGGTTTCGCGATGCAGCTTGAGAGGATCCGGACGGGCTTGCGTGTAGCCGGTGCCGTGGCCGCGCTGACGGCCTTGATGAGCACATCGGCCCTGGCCCAGGGCACGCTTCGGGTGGGCATGACGGCGAACGACGTGCCGTTGACCTGGGGCCAGCCGGACAACGGTTTCGAAGGTTTCCGCTTCGTCGGCCTGCAGATGTACGATGCGCTGATCAACTGGGACCTGACCAGTTCGGATCAGGCGTCGGGGCTGATCCCGGGCCTGGCCGAGAGCTGGGAGGTCGACCCGGACGATCCCACCAAGTGGATCTTCACGCTGCGCCAAGGGGTCACCTTCCACGACGGGTCGACCTTCGACGCCGACGCGGTGATCTGGAACTTCGAGAAGCTGTTCAACGAGGAGGCGCCGCACTACTCGGCGCGCCAGGCCTCGCTGGTGAACTTCCGCATGCCGGGCTTTAAGTCGGTCACCAAGATCGACGACTACACGGTGGTGTTCCAGACCGAGGCGCCGGACAGCTTTTTCCCGTTCCAGATCTGCTATTTCCTGATGGCCTCGCCGGCACAGTTCGAGGCCGTGGGCGGCGACTGGAACGCCTTTGCCGCCCAGCCCTCGGGCACCGGGCCGTTTAAGATGGTGTCGGCCACGGCGCGCGAGCGGGCCGAGCTGGTGCCGTTTGCCGAGCATTGGGACCCCGCGCGCGTGCCCAAGCTGGATAAGCTCGTGCTGTTGCCGCTGCCTGATCCGTCGGCCCGCACCGCGGCGCTGCTGTCGGGCCAAGTCGACTGGATCGAGGCGCCGGCGCCCGACGCGATCCCGCGCATCAAGTCCGAGGACTTCGAGGTCGTCTCGAACATCTACCCGCACGTCTGGCCCTGGCACTTTAGCCGGCTGGAGGGCTCGATCTGGAACGACGAGCGCGTGCGCAAGGCCGCGAACCTTGCGGTCGACCGCGAGGGGATCGTGCAGCTTTTGGGCGGGTACGGCGTGCCGGCGACGGGCCACGTGACCCCGGCCAGCCCCTGGTACGGCGAGCCGACCTTCGAGCTGACCTACGACCCCGAGGCTGCCAAGGCGCTGATGGCCGAGGCGGGCTACGGCCCCGACAACCCGGCCAAGGTCAAGATGGCGATCTCGGCTTCGGGCTCGGGCCAGATGCTGCCGCTGCAGATGAACGAGTACATCCAGCAGAACCTGGCGGCCGTCGGGATCGAGGTCGAGTTCATGGTGGTCGAGTGGCAGGCGCTGCTGGACATCTGGCGCGCCGGCGCGAAATCGGCCCAGGCCAACGGCGCCGAGGGCGTTAACGTGTCCTACACCACGCAGGACCCGTACTCGACCTTCACGCGCTTCCTGCGCTCGGACCTCGCAGCGCCCAACGGCGTGAACTACGGCTACTTCTCGGACCCCGAGATGGACGCGCTGCTGAAGGAGGCCGAGCTCACCTTCGACCCGGCCGAGCGCGACAAGATCCTGGCCCAAGTGCACACCAAAGAGGTCGACGAGGCGCTGTTCCTGTGGGTGGTGCACGATGTGGCACCGCGCGCCATCGCGCCCAAGGTGAAGGGCTTCGTTCCCGCACAGAATTGGTTCCAAAGCCTCTCGACGGTCTACATCGAAGAGTGAGGGACCGCCCCGCGGCGGTTCGGCCGGACCGACGCCGCGGGACACCCACCGAGTAAGCCGGCAGGGAGCATGCGATGCTCGCCTATGTGCTGCGCCGTATCCTGTACGTGATCCCCATCTCGCTGGGGGTGACGATCATCGCGTTCGCGCTGGTGCACATCGCGCCGGGCGATCCGCTGAATGCCGTGGTCGGCGCGGATGCACCGGCCGAGGTGGTCGAGAAGCTGAAGCGCGACTACGGCTTCGATCAACCGCTGGCGATCCAGTACCTGCGTTGGCTCGGCCGGGCGCTGACGGGCGATCTGGGCCTGTCGGTGGTTAACAACCAGCCGGTGACCGACACGCTGCTGCGCGCAGTGCCGAACACGCTGTTGCTGGCGGCGGCGGCCACGCTGCTCGGCTTTACCATCGGGGCGCTCCTGGGCGGCTTGGCCGGCTACTACCAGGGCACGGCCATCGACAAGATCGCCACCGGCGCGGGCGTCGCCGGGGTGTCGATCCCGCACTATTGGCTGGGCATCGTGCTGGTCATCGTCTTTGCGGTCGAGCTGCGCTGGTTGCCGGCCACGGGGATCGGGCCCGGCGGGTCGGACGCCTGGAAGCTGGATCTCGAACACCTGAGCCACATCCTGCTGCCCGCCGTCACGCTGTCGGTCATCCCCGCCGGGATCATCACGCGCACCGTGCGCGCCGCGGTGGCCGAGGTGCTGAGCCAGGAGTTTGTGCAGGCGCTGCACGCCAAGGGGCTGCTGAACCGGCGCATCATGCTGCATGTCATCAAGAACGCCGCGCCGACGGTGCTGGCGGTGATGGGGCTGCAGCTCGGCTATCTGCTGGGCGGCTCGATCCTGGTCGAGACGGTCTTCAACTGGCCCGGCACGGGCTATGTGCTGAACGACGCGATCTTCCGGCGCGATATCCCCACGCTACAGGGCACCATCCTGGTCCTGGCCATGTTCTTTGTGGTGCTGAACCTGCTGGTGGACGTGGTGCAGACCTTCATCGACCCGCGGATGAGAAGGGGCTGAGATGAAGTCGGAGGTGATTACCGCCAACGCCGTCGCCGCCACCAAGGTGGACGTCGCCCAGGTCGCGATGCAGTCGCGCGGCTACTGGGCCACGGTCGGCCAGCGGATCATGCGCGACCGGGTCACCCTGTTCTTTGGCGGCGTCATCCTGGCCGTGGTCGCGACCGCGGTGTTCGCGCCGCTGATCGCCCCGAACGACCCCTATGCCGCCAGCATGATCATGCGGCTGAAGCCCATCGGGACCGAGGGCCATCCGCTGGGCACCGACGAGACCGGCCGCGACATGCTGAGCCGGCTGATCTATGGCGGGCGGCTGTCGCTGTTCATGGGCATCATGCCGGTGCTCTATGCGCTGGCCATCGGCGGCACGCTGGGCCTGATCGCGGGTTTCGTGGGCGGGCGCGTCAACATGGCGATCATGCGCACGATGGACGTGCTCTACGCCTTCCCCTCGGTGCTGCTGGCGATCGCGCTGTCGGGCGCGCTGGGCGCGGGGATCGAGAATGCGGTGATCTCGCTGACCGTGGTCTTTATCCCACCGCTCGCCCGCGTGGCCGAGAGCGTGACCACCCAGGTGCGCGGGCTCGACTACGTGGACGCCGCGCGCGCCTCGGGCGCCGGGCCGCTGACGGTGATCCGCGTGCACGTGCTGGCCAACGTGCTGGGACCGATCTTCATCTACGCCACGTCCCTGATCAGCGTCTCGATCATCCTGGCCTCGGGCCTGTCGTTCCTGGGATTGGGTGTGCAGCCGCCCGAGCCGGAATGGGGTCTGATGCTGAATACGCTGCGCCAGGCGATCTATGTCGACCCCGTGCTGGCGGCGCTGCCCGGCGTGGCGATCTTCGTGACCTCGCTCAGCTTCAACCTGGTGAGCGACGGTCTGCGCACGGCGATGGACATTCGGATCTGAGGAGGCACCCGATGATCGCACCGCTGCTGGAGGTGACCGAGCTCAAGAAGCACTTCGACGTGCGCGGCGGCGTGCTGGGCCGGACGGTGGCCAAGGTGCAGGCCGTCGATGGCGTCAGTTTCGATGTCCGGCGGGCCGAGACGCTGGGCATCGTCGGCGAGAGCGGCTGCGGCAAGTCGACGACCGCGCGCCTGCTGATGCGGCTGATCGAGCCCGATGCCGGCGAGATCAGCCTGGGCGGCCGGCATGTGGGTCCCGGCGGGCTCAGCCTGCGCGACATGCGCAAGAAGATGCAGATGGTGTTCCAGGACAGCTATGCCTCGCTGAACCCGCGCCTGACGATCGAGGACAGCATCAGCTTCGGGCCCAAGGTGCACGGCGTCCCCGCAGCCGAGGCGACGGCGCGGGCGCGCGATCTGCTGGCGCGCGTCGGCCTGGAGCCCTCGCTCTTTATCCGCCGCTATCCGCACGAGCTGTCGGGCGGCCAGCGCCAGCGGGTCAACATCGCCCGTGCGCTGGCGCTGGAGCCCGAGATCCTGGTGCTGGACGAGGCCGTCTCGGCGCTCGACAAGTCGGTCGAGGCGCAGGTGCTGAACCTGCTGACGCAGCTCAAGCGCGACTTCGACCTGACCTACATCTTCATCAGCCACGACCTGCACGTGGTCCACTTCATCTCGGACCGGGTGCTGGTGATGTATCTGGGCGAGGTGGTCGAGATCGGCCCGGTCGAGGAGATCTACGGCCGACCCGCGCATCCCTATACCCGCGCACTGCTGTCGGCGATGCCGTCTATGGACCCGGATCGCCGGGCGACCGAGCCGCCGATCTCGGGCGACCCGCCGAACCCGATCGACCCGCCGGCGGGCTGCCGCTTTCACACCCGCTGTCCCCATGCCGAGCCGGTGTGCGCGGTCAAGCCGCCCACGCTGCACCGCCAGGGCGCGCACGGGCATCTGGCGGCCTGCCACATGACCGACCCGCAGTCGGGCCACAGCGCCGCGGGCACCGAGGCAGCGGCATGAGCGCGCTTGTCGAGGTCGAGGATCTGCGCGTCAGCTTCCGCTCGGCCGACGCCACGGTGCACGCCGTCAACGGTGTCGACTTCACGCTGGAACGCGGCGAGGTGATGGTGATCCTGGGCGAGAGCGGCTCGGGCAAGTCCGTCACCATGCGCGCGCTGATGCGCCTGCTGCCACCCAAGCGCACCAAGATGACGGGGCGGATCCGGGTGGACGGCCACGACATTCTGGCGCTGCACGAATCTGCGATGTCGGATCTGCGCGGGCCCACCGTCTCGATGATTTTCCAGGAGCCTATGACGGCGTTCGACCCGGTCTTCTCGGTCGGCGAACAGATCGCCGAGACGATCCGGAGGCACGAGGGCGTGGACGACCGCGTGGCCAAGGCCCGGGCGCTGGAGCTGTTGGAGATGGTGCGCATCCCCTCGGCCAAGCGGCGGCTCTCGAACTATCCGTTCGAGATGTCGGGCGGCATGCGCCAGCGGGCGATGATCGCGCTGGCGCTGGCGTGCCGGCCCAAGCTGCTGTTGGCCGACGAGCCGACGACGGCGCTGGACGCCACCGTGCAGATCCAGATCCTGCTCTTGATCCGCGAGCTGCAGCGCGAGTTGGGGATGGGCGTGGTGTTCGTCACCCACGATATCGGCGTCGCCGTCGAGGTCGGCGACCGGATCGCGGTGATGTACGCGGGCCGCTTTGTCGAGACCGCGCCGGTGCGCGAGATCTTCGCCGCCCCGCAGCATCCGTACACCCAGGGCCTGATCGCCTCGACGGTGAAGGGCGCGATGCGCGGGCGCGAACTGCAGGCGATCCCCGGCTCGCCGCCCGATCTGGCGTCGCTGCCGGGCGGCTGTGCCTTTGCCCCGCGCTGCCGCTTTGCGTCCCAGCCCTGCCGCAGCGAGACGCCGACGATGCGATCCCTGGGCGGCACGCCCAGTGCGCCGCATCTGGCGGCCTGCGTGTTCGCCGGCGCTGACGATGACGCGGTCGACGTCGAGGTCGAGGCGGAGCGAGCCCGCGGCGTGGCATGACCGGGCGGCGCCCTCGCATCGCGGTGATCGGCACCGGCGGCACGATCTCGTCGTTCGGCGCGGATCCGTTCGACGTGCAGGACTACATGCGCCACGGCGACCGCGGGGACGCGGCGCGGATGCTGGCGCACTATGGCGACGTCGCGCGGCTTGCCGATCTGGTGCCTGTGGCCTTTCCATCGGTTCCCTCCACCGAGATCGGCTTTGCCGAGTGGCGCGCGCTGGTGCTGGAGATCGACCGGCTGGCGGCCGACGAGATGGACGGCGTCGTCATTCTGCACGGCACTGCGACGATGGAGGAGACGGCCTATGCGCTGTCGCTGACCCTGCAGGCCGACATCCCGGTGGTGCTGACCGGGGCACAGCGGCCGGCCAGCGCCCTGTCGGCCGACGGCGGGGCCAACCTGTCGGCCGCCATCCGCACCGCGGCGGCACCGGCGGCGCGGGACCTGGGCGTGCTGCTGGTGATGAACGAGGAGATCCACGCCGCGCGCGAGGTGACCAAGACCGCGACGTTCCGGCTGCAGACGTTCCGGTCGCCGGACTTCGGCGCGCTGGGTCACGCAGACGTCGACAGCGTGGCGATCTATCGCCGCCCAGCGCGCGCCACCGGCCCAGGCCTGCCGTTCGACATCCGCGGGGTCGAAACGCCGCCGAGGGTCGATATCGCCTATGCCCATGCGGGGGCGGACGGGACCGCGATCCGCGCCTTTGCTGCGGCGGGCGCCCAGGGGATCGTCGCCGCCGCCCTGGCGCCCGGCCTGCTGCCTCCGGCGCAGATGGCCGCGCTGGTCGAGGCCTCGGCCGACGGCATCGCCTGCGCGATGTCCAGCCGCGCGGGCTCGGGCCGGGTCGTCGCGCTGACGCCGCTGCGCGAGGCCGGGATCTTGGCCGCCGACACGCTGAACCCGCAGAAGGCGCGCATTCTGCTGCAATGCGCGCTGGCGGCGGGGATGGATCGCGCGGCGATGGCCGACGCGTTCGCCACCTACTGAGCCTGGAAAGGACCAGCGATGCAGGACGTCTCGACCGCGCCATCCTCGACCGCCGCCACCGTTGCCG
>JBCCMW010000204.1:0-7537 GCA_039026175.1 Pseudomonadota bacterium | reverse complement strand
CTTACTCGGCCGCCTGGGCCACGGCGCCGGCGCCGGCCTCCAGGTACCAGGACTGCGCCGCCGCGACGCCCGAGCCCAGCTCGACGCCGTAGCCCGCGTCGCGCAGCGACATCTCGGCGAGGCCGAGCGCGGTCAGGCACATGCCCTCGTTCAGATCGCCCAGGTGGCCGATGCGGAACACCTTGCCCGCGACCTTGGACAGCCCGCTGCCGAACGAGATGTTGTACTTTTTGTAGCCCGCCGAGATCACGTCGCGCGCGTCGATGTTCTCGGGCACCAGGATCGCCGAGACGGTGTCCGAATGCCACTTGGGCTCGGCCGCGCAAAGACGCAGGCCCCAGGCATCGACGGCGCGGCGCACGCCCTCGGCCAGGCGGTAGTGGCGGGCGAAGATGTTCTCCAGCCCCTCCTCCTCGATCACCGCCAGCGCCTCGCGCAGCCCCATGAACAGCTGCGTGGGCGGCGTGTAGGGGAAGTAGCCGTCGTCGTTCAGGCGCACCATGTCCTCGAACGAGAAGTAGCAGCGGGGCAGCGTGGCCGATTTGTTGGCCGCCAGGGCCTTCTCGCTGACGCCCAAGAGGCCGAGGCCCGCCGGCAGCATGAAGCCCTTCTGCGAGCCCGCCACCGCGCAGTCGACGCCCCACTCCTCCATCCGGAAGTCGATCGAGGCGATGGACGACACGCCGTCGACCATCAACAGCGCGGGGTGGTTGCAGGCGTCCAGCGCGGCGCGCGTGCCGGCCACTTCCGAGGTCACGCCCGTCGCGGTCTCGTTCTGGGTGACCATGACGGCCTTGATCTCGTGCGCCTTATCGGCGGCCAGGATTTCGGCGTACTGCTCGACCGGGGTGCCGGTGCCCCACTCGCACTCGACCACATGGACGTCGAGGCCGAGACGCTGGGCCATGTCGACCCACAGGTGGCTGAACTGGCCGAAGCGGCTCATCAGCACCTTGTCGCCGGGGTTCAGCGTGTTGGTCAGTGCGCTCTCCCAGGCGCCGGTGCCCGAGCCCGGGAACATAAAGACGCGGCCTTCCTCGGTCTGGAAGACGCGCTTCAGCCCCTCGAACAGCGGCAGCGTCAGCTCGGGGAAGTCGGGCGCGCGCATGTCCTGCATGGGCACGTTCATCGCCCGGCGCACGCGCTCGGGGATATTGGTCGGGCCGGGGATGAAGAGATGGGTGAAGCCGGTCTTCATGGGTGTCCTCGCCTAAGTTGGGCGCCCGGTCGCCATGCCGGACTTTGCTGGAGCTGTGGCTAGGCCTCGGCGCCGGCGAACCCAAGGAAAAGCGGGTTGGCGTGTCGGCCGTGTTTGTTACATGGTGTGGTGATGTAAATTTTGTGGGGTTTTGTCGACCGTCACGTCCGCAGAGCGGAAATCTGGTTTCCACGGCGCGGAATGAATCAACATCTTGTGGTCGGAGACCTTGCAGTGAGGGTCGGTGGGCGGCGGGCGCCCGCGCCCGGCCCGGGAGCGCGGATGCGGGCGCAGAAGAACTTTGTGGGGCCGAAGCTCCGCCAGCTGCGGCGCGAGCACAAGCAGACCCAGGCCGAGATGGCGCGCGCGCTGGGTCTGTCGGCGGCCTATGTGAACCTGCTGGAAAACAACCAGCGCTCGCTGTCGGTGCATGTGCTGATGCGGCTGTCCGACGCCTATGGCGTGGACTGGCGCGAGATGGTGGGCGAGGACGGGCACGCGCGGCTGGCCGATCTGCGCGCCGTCGTGCAGGACCCGGTGTTCGTGGGCGCCCAGCCCGATGTCGAGGAGCTGCGCGCCGCGCTCGACCATGCGCCGCGGCTGGTCGACTGTCTGTTGCGGCTGCACAAGGCGCACCGGGCGCTGTCCGAGCGGGTGCTGGCGGCGACGGCGAGCGACGAGGGCCCGCGCGGCATGGCCGAGGCGACGCCCGAGGCGGTGGTGCACGACCTGTTCCGCGCGGCGCGCAACCATTTCCCGGCGCTGGAGACCGCGGCCGAGGCGTTTCTGGCGGGCGCCGATGTCGAGCCCGACAATCCCTACGGCTCGCTCAAGCGCCGGCTGGATGCGCGCCACACGATCTCGGTCGAGGTCGTGCCGACCGCGGCCATGCCGAACGCGCTGCGCTTTTACGACGCCACCGAGCGGCGGGTGTTTCTGAGCCAGGGGCTCGACTACCAGAACCGGGTGTTCCAGCTCGCCCATATGCTGGCGCTGATCGAGGCAGGGCAGGAAATCGACCGCTGCATGGATGCCGGCCGGGTGCGGGGCGAGCGGGCGCGGGCGCGCTGCAGGGTGGAGCTGGCCAACTATTTCGCCGCCGCCGTGCTGATGCCCTATCGCCGGTTTCTGGCCGCGGCCGAGGCGTCGGGCTACGACATCGACCAGCTCGCCGCCGAGTTCGGCGTCAGCTTCGAGCAGGTGTGCCACCGGCTGACCACGTTGGCCCGCGACGGTGCCCAGGGCGTGCCGTTCTTCTTTATGCGCATCGACAAGGCGGGGAACGTCACCAAGCGCTTCAACGCGACGTCGTTCCATTTGGCCGAGTACGGCGGCGCCTGTCCGCGGCTGGACATTCATCTGTGCTTTCGCCAGCCGGGCCGGATCGTGCCGCAATTCGTCGAGATGCCGGACGGGACGCGGTACTTTACGATCAACCGCACGGTGGACCGGCCCGCGACCAGCCGACAGACCCAGGACAACCGGCTGGCGGTGAGCCTGGGCTGCGCGCTCGAGCATACGCCGCGGCTGAGCTATGCTTCGGCCTACCGGCTGGACGATCCGGGGTTGATGACGCCGATCGGGATCAACTGCCGGCTCTGCCCACGCCAGCACTGTGCCCAGCGCGCCCACCAGGCGGTGCATCTGGAGCTGCCGATCGACGTGAACCGCCGCGGCGAGACCCGGTTCGAGAGCTGAGCGCCTGCGACGCTGTGCGCCCCGGCGAGCGGTGGCGGCATTGACGGCGGCGTTACGCCCGCCGGCAGAGGCTTGGCGCCCGCCGCCGGGAGTGGCAGTCTGAGACCGAACGAGAGAGAGGAGCGCGCCATGGACACGGCGACCTATGGGATGATCGAGATCGTCGGCTTTTTCGGCGGCGTGATGGGCTTTGCGCTGTACCAGCTGCGCGCCCTGCGCAAGCTGCGCGAGGAGGAGGCCCGCCGCGCCGAGAGCGGCGAGGAGGCCCCGCGCCCCAACCGAAAGAGCCGCGAGGACATCTTCTGGGACACGCTCGCGAAAAAGCACCGCTGAGCCGCGCCGAAGCGCCTCCGGCGCTGCGGGGTCCGGGGCCTTCGGCCGCCGGGGCGGGTGGAAGCCTCCCGGCGCCGTCCGCGCGGGCTGTGCGCTGTGTCGACAGCGGCGGGGGTATAGGCTGCGCGGGTATCGGCGGTGGGGGTCCGAGCGGCGAGGGTTTCGGCGGCTGGGGTCTAGCGGCGGCGGGGCATGCGCATGGGCAGCATCGCTTTGACGACGGGCGAGGCGAAGCGGCGGCAGTCCAGCGTCTCGTGCATCGCCAGGCAGTCCTCGCCTCGCAGCCGGGTCGCGATGGCGGCGCGGGTGTAGAAGGGGCTGTCCTCGCAGGCCATGGCAAGCCGCGGCGCGCTGTCGGCGCGGGTGTGGCGCGCCACGCCCCACCAGCCGCGCGGCAGGCGGTGGCGGGGCGGGGGGTCGAACGGCTCGGGCACGCCCGCGGCCCCGATGGTGAAGGCCAGCGCCTCGGCCGCGCCCTCGCGCGGTTCGACGTCGTAGAGCAGGGCGGCGCGGCCGTCGGCCAGGCGCGCGCGCGACCAGTCCCAGCGGCGGAACCCCTGCTCCAGCATCTCGTCGCCGTCGTTGGTGTCCAGGTACCCGTGGCCCGACCAGCGGAGCGCGGGCTCGGCCACGTCGACCTCGACATGGGCGCTGGGGGCCAGCGGCTGCCAACGGTGGCGCCCGGCGGGGTCCAGCACCATGCCGCGCCGGCCCAGCACCTCGGCGTGCAGGACGATGCGCCCGCGCATCGGGTAGCCGCGTTCCAGCCGCGGGAAGGGGGTCGCGCGCTCGTCGAACTCCAGCGTCAGGCGCGCGCCGTCCCACGCCATGCCGGACGGGCCGACGCGGAAGTGCGCGGGCCCGCGGTCCAGCGCCGCCGCGCCCCGCTCGGTCATCGCCCAGTGGTGGCGCGGCCGGTCGCTGGGGCCGTAGAGCGCCACGTTGATCGCCACGTGATCCTCGGGCACCCGGTGGCCCGCCCACCAGTAGTAGGGCGAGAACACCGAGCCCACGAAGGCGATCACCGTCAGCCCGTGCCGGCCGTCCGGGCTGAGCGCGTCGAGATACCACCAGCGGTAGCCGCCGGGGGCGACGGCGCCGTCGAAGCGGGGCCCCGGCGCCGGGCCCGGGCCGCCAGGTCCGCCACCACCGCCGCCGCCGCCAGGGCGCCCGACCGGGCCGCCCTCGGCACCCCCGCGCCCGGGTGCGCCGAGCCCCCCGCCAGGAACAGCCCCGTCACCCGGGTCTGGGCGCGCGGGCGGGTGAAGCTCGCGCTCGGCCCGTGGGTCGCCGCGCCGTAGAGCGCGCCGCCCGTCCCCGGGAACAGCCGGTGGTAGTCGGCCGGCGTCGTCAGCACGCTGGTCTGGGGCGCGAGCGACAGCGCGAGGCCCGCCTGCGCCATCAGGGCCTCGGTCTCGGCGCGGCATGTCTCGATCTCCTGTGGGCTGGGCGCGCGGGTGTCGCCGGTGGCGGGCGCGTTGATCTGCACGTGGAAGCGCTCGACCCCGCCCGGTGGAGCGCCGGCGTCGGCGTCGCGGTCCAGCGCGCAGACATAGGTGGTGGCGTCGCGCGGCAGGCGGCCTGCGTCCATCGCCGTGAACTCCTCGCGGTAGCGCGGGCCGAAGAACACCGTGTGGTGCGAGAGCGGGAAGCCCGCGGGCCGCACCGCCGCCGACCAGACCAGGGCCGAGTACGAGCGCCGGGCGGGCGGCACGCGGGGCGTCGCGCGGGCGACGTCGGGGCCGAGCAGCCCGGCCGAGAGGGCGGCGGCATCGCCGTTGAAGACCACGGCGTCGCAGGCCACACGCTCGCCGTCCGCCAGCCGGACCGCCGCGGCCCGGCCGTCGCGACACTCGATGGCGGCGACGGGGGTGGCGAGACGCAGGGTCCCGCCCGCCCGCTCGATCGCCTGGGCGAGGGCCGCGGCCAGGGCCGCCATGCCGCCCCGCACGCGCCACACGCCCATCCGCTCGACATGCGCGATCAGCATCAGCGTGGCGGGCGCGCGATAGGGCGACGAGCCGCAGTAGGTGGCGTAGCGCGCGAACAGCTGGCGCAGCCGGTCGTCGCGGAGCTGGCCGGCGAGCGCCGCGTACATATTGGCCGCCGGGCGCACCGCGATCAGCTCGGGGATACCGCGCAGCCCGATGCGCGCGATCACGTCCAGCGGGTTGGGCCGCGGCGCGGCGATGAAGCTGTCGCGGAACAGCGCATAGGCGCGTTCGGTGTGCGCGGCGAAGCGGCGATAGCGCTCGGCCTCGGCCCGGCCGGCGAAGGCTGCGATGGCCTCGGCCGTGGCGTCCAGGTCGGCGAACAGGTCGAAGCGCGTGCCATCCGGCCAGGCGTGGCGGGCCAGCACGCGGCAGGGGTCGAGGCCGACGGCATCGTCCAGCCGGGTGCCGGCGGCGGCGAACAGCGCCTCGAACACCCAGCGCATGGTAAAGACGGTGGGCCCGGCGTCGATCGCATGACCGGCGACGTGCACACGGCGTGCCTTGCCGCCGGGGGCGGCGGCGCTGTCCAGGACGGTGACCTCGTGCCCGGCGGCGGCCAGGCGCAGCGCCGCGGCCAGCCCACCGAAGCCCGCCCCGACGACGACCACGCGTCCGCGCGCGGGGCGCCGCCGGTCGCCTGTCAGCGCGTGCACCAGGGCGCGGGTGTGGGCGATGCCGGGGCGCGGCCGCGGGATGCTGGATCGGGGTGCCTGCGGCGCGGCGGCGGCGTCGATGCCCTGGGCAGCGGCCGGGTCGCTGGAGCGCTGCTGGGCTGGCATGGCGGTCGCGTACCTCCGCGGCGTTTGGCGGCCCGTCCGAACGGCCCGGCAGGCCGGCGACACGCCTGCCCCAGGGGGACCGCTGCCCGCCCGCCTCGGCCGGCCGTCCGGGGTGGGGCAGTGGGCGGCGCCATTGTCTTCGTCTCGTCCGGAGGCTAGTGTAAGTCAAAATTGACAGCAAGTGATGTCCTCTTGAGTGGACGGTTCGGCTGTCGAGCGTTCGGGACCCTGCGTCAGCCGTGTGACGGCCGCGTACCGGGTGTCTGCAGGACCGCAGGGGAGGGCACGAATGGACGAAGGATCGCGCATCGAGGCCGCGCTCGACCGGGCGCTGGCCCACGCCGAGGCGCCGGGCGCCCCGCCGCTGTTGGCCGAGGCGCTGCGCCATGCGGTTTTCCCCGGCGGCGCCCGGGTGCGCGCGCGGCTGTGCCTGGCCGTCGCCCGGGCCTGTGGCGAGCCGGATCCCGCTGCCGCCGATGCGGCTGCCGCCGCGATCGAGCTGATGCACTGCGCCAGCCTGGTGCACGACGATCTGCCCTGTTTCGACGATGCGGCGACGCGGCGGGGCAAGTCTTCGGTGCATGCCGAGTTCGGCGAGCCCTTGGCGGTGCTGACGGGCGATGCGCTGATCGTGCTGGCGTTCGAGACGCTGGCGCGCGAGGCGGCGCGCGACGGGCAGCTGCTGGGCCGGCTGGTGGCGATCCTGGGCCGGGCCACCGGCATGCCGGGCGGCATCTGCGCGGGCCAGGCGTGGGAGAGCGAGCCCTACGTCGATCTCTCGGCCTATCAGCGGGCCAAGACCGGGGCGCTGTTCGTCGCCGCCTGTGCCGCCGGTGCGGCGGCGGGGGGCGCCAATCCCGCGCGCTGGACCCCGGTGGGAGAGCGGTTGGGCGAGGCCTATCAGGTGGCCGACGATCTGCGCGATGCGCTGGCCGATGCCGACAGTCTGGGAAAGCCGGTGGGCCAGGATGCCGCCCACGACCGGCCCAACGCCGTGTCGACGCTGGGGGCCAAGGGCGCCAAGACCCGGCTCGAGGCGCTGGTAAAGGCCGCCGTCGATGCCATCCCCGACTGTCCGGGGCGCGGGCTGCTGGAGGCGCTGGTGCGCTCGGAGGCCAAGCGCCTGGTGCCGCCGGCGCTTGCCGCGTCGCTTGCCTCGACCGCCGGCTGAGCCGGTGCCCAACGACGCGCGCGGCTGGGACCATGGGCTGCCGCAGGGCGCCGGTCCGCCGCGGTCTGCAGCGCCGGGGTGGGGCGCGCGGCTGCGGCTCGGCTGGGCGGCCTGGCGCAACCGCACCATCGCCTCGCCCCGCTTCCAGCGCTTTGCCGCGCGCTTTCCCCTGACCCGCCCCATCGCCAACGCCCACGCGCGCGCGCTGTTCGATCTGACGGCGGGCTTCGTCTATTCGCAGCTCCTTGCCGCAGCGGTCTCGCTGGGCGTGATCGAGCGGCTGTCGGCCGCGCCTGCCGGCACGCCCGAACTGGCCCGCGCGGCCGGCGTGCCCGACCCGGCGATGGCCCGGCTGTTGCAGGGG
>JBCCMW010000203.1:0-7552 GCA_039026175.1 Pseudomonadota bacterium | reverse complement strand
GCAGCCCTGACCAGGCTGCGTCGGCCCCGTGGCGCCAGGCGGCCGCACCCGGCGTCGCCCCGCCGGCCAGCAGGGCCGCTGCCGCGGCATAGGCCTCCATCGTCCGCGCCTCGGCCCGGCTGAGGCGCAGCGCCTCGCCCGGGTCCTCGCCGCCCAGGCTCGCCAGCCGGCGGCGCCAGTCGGCGGCCATGCCAGCCGCGTGCTCCAGCGCGACAAGCGGCGCCAAGGCGGCCGGGTCGGCGCCCGGCAGGCAGCGCCGCAGCACCCCCGCTTCGGTCATCGCGGCAACGGCGGGGGCCGGGTCGGGGGCGGCCAGCAGCTTGCGCATCTCGTGGCCGACCCGCTCGCGCGCCAGCCGCTCGATCCCCTCGGCCAGCGCAGCAGAGGCGGCCAGCCCCTCGGCATCGATGCCCGGTCCCTCGGGCGGGGGGGGCGAGAGCCAGGCGGCAAAGCGGAAAAAGCGCAGGATGCGCAGGTAATCCTCGCGGATCCGGTCCTGGGGCCGGCCGATGAAGCGGACCCGGCGCGCGTCGAGGTCTGCCAGCCCGCCCAGCGGGTCGATCACGCGCCCCTCGGCATCGGCATAGAGCGCGTTGATGGTGAAGTCGCGCCGCCCCGCATCCTCGGCGATGTCGGTGGTAAAGCGCACCACGGCGCGGCGGCCGTCGGTTTCGACATCGGCGCGATAGCTGGTGACTTCGTAGCCCACGCCCGCCGCCACGGCGGTGACGGTGCCGTGCTCGATGCCAGTGGGCACGGCCTTCAGCCCCGCGGCTTCGAGCCTGCGCACCGTCTCTTCCGGCACGAACGGGGTGGAGAGGTCGATGTCGCCGGGGGGGCGGCCCAGCAGCGCGTCGCGCACGCAGCCGCCAACCAGGTAGGCGCGCCCGTCCAACGCGGCCATCACCGCCGGCAGCCCGCGCGCGCAGAGCAGCGTCTCGCCGATGCGCCGGTCGGTGGGCCGCGGGTCGGCTGCCGGCGCCCAGGTCACCGCGCCCCGGCCGGGCGCCCGCTCTCCCCTTCGGCCAGGGCGCCCCGTCGGCCGGCCGGCGCCGCCGCCATCCGGCCCGGCGGTGTTGCGGCTGGGGTCGCGGTCGCGGCCGCCGCCGCCGTCGGATTGGTTGATGGGATCGCGGCTGGGGCCGCGGGTGGGATCGCGGCTGAGGTCATGGCTGGGGCTGGGGCTGGGGCGGGGGCGCCGATGCCCGCGGGCGGTGCTGCGGCATCCGTCTCGGCCGAGGGCGCGACCACGCCCAGGCGCACCATGCGGTCCGACAGGCTTTTCAGCATGCCCGCCGTCGCTCCCCAGATGTAATACTCGCCCCAGGGCATGGCATAAAAGTACCGCCGCCCGCCGCGCCACAGCCGGTGGTCGCGCCGCCGGTTGGCCGGGTCCATCACAAAGTCGAGCGGGCACTCGAACACCTCGGCCACTTCCGACGGGTCGGGCACGGCGCGCCAGTCGGGCGGCACCAGGCCCACGAAGGGCGACACGCGGAACCCGGTCGAGGTGAGATAGCCATCCATCGCGCCCAGTACCCGGACTTCGGCGGGCGGCAGGCCGATCTCCTCGTCCGCCTCGCGCAGCGCCGCGGCCAGGGGGCCGGCATCCTCGCCCTCGACCTTGCCGCCGGGAAAGCTGATCTGGCCGGCATGGTGCTTCAGATGCGCCGCGCGCACCGTGAGCACGACGTTCAGCGCGCCGCCCCGCTCGACCAGCGGGCAGAGCACCGAGGCGGGACGCTCGGGCATCGGGCCCGCCTCGCTGCGGCGGCGGGGATCCAGCTCGGGCACCAGGTCGAAATCCGACCGGGGCCCCAGCGGCGGCAACGCCAGGGCGGCATCGATGTCAGCACGGGTAATGGCCATGACGAGCAGATGCAGCGCCATGCCCCGCCCGACAAGGGCGACGTTGGCCGACGGCGCGGGACAGTCCTGGCCTGCTATCCCCGCGGCCCGCCGAACCCGGTGCTGGTTAACCACACAGCGGCGGCAGCAGGCCCGGCGGGCCGCGTCGGGCGCTCAGAGCTCCAGCTCGGCGGCCGGGATGATGGGGAAGAACACGCCGCCCGAAGCAAGGCCGAACCAGTCTTCGCCCCCGTGCGGGCGCACCTCGCCGATGTCGACCAGGCGGTAGAAGCTCTTGCGGTCGATCAGCGCCTCGAGCCCGCGGCGAACGTGCACATAGGGCGCAGGCTCCCCCGTCGTGGGGTCGCGGACCACGCGGATGGGGTTATCGGGGCCCGCGACGGTCTCGTCGCCGACATTGGTGGTGAACACGATGTGCGCCCCGCTGTGCAGCCCGCCGTGCGCTCCAGTCCGCGCCCACCCGTGCGCCCCGCTATGCGCCGCGTCGGCGCGTCCGCCGTGTTGCCCGTCGAGCGACCCATCCGCCCCGCTGGCGTCGGCCTCGACGCGGAAATCGACGGCGACGAAGGGCGCGTCGTCGACGGTGATCCCGATTTTCTCGACCGGGGTCACGAGAAAGTAACGCCCGTCCTCGAGCTTCAGCACCGAGGCGAACAGCTTGACCAGCGGCTCGCGCCCGATGGGCGTGCCAAGGTACCACCATTGCCCGTCGCGCCCGATCCGAATGTCCAGATCGCCGCAGTAGGGCGGGTTCCACAGGTGCACGGGCGGCGGTCCCATGCTGCGCTTGGCCGCGGCCGTCACCGCGCGGGCCAGCGCGTCGGCGGCGCCGGGGTCGGACCGGTCGGTCGGCGCGGGCTGATCCGGCCGGTTCGGTGTGTCGCTCACGCCTGCGTTACCCCCACACTGGGGCCGGGCATGCGCCCCGGCCCGGCCCGATGCCGCGCATCGCCTTGTGCAGGCGATCACAATTGGCCCCTGCCTTTGCGTCGGGTTGTCCTTCGACACGGGAAACCATGCGAGCTTGCCCTTTGCCTTTTGGCGCGCGCCACTACTCTGAGAGGATAGTCGCGACGGGCGGCCCTGCGAAGAGTGGCCGCTGGGCGCGCATTGGACGTTTACGCTAGGAGAGCGCCGCCCATGACCGACCCCGTGCAGCAGATCGAGCATGCCGGCGAAATTTTGGCCCGGGCGCGCGGCGAGATCGCCAAGCGCATCGTGGGCCAAGAGGTAGTGGTCGAGCTGGCGCTGACCGCGATCCTGTCGGGCGGCCATGCGCTGCTGGTGGGCGTGCCGGGCCTCGCCAAGACCCGCCTTGTGGAAACCCTCGGCACGGTGCTGGGCCTCTCGGCCAACCGCATCCAGTTCACGCCCGACCTGATGCCCGCCGATATCCTGGGCTCGGAGGTGCTGGAGGAAGGCCAGGGCGGCCAGCGCATCTTCAAGTTCATCCGCGGCCCGATCTTCACCCAGCTCCTGCTGGCCGACGAGATCAACCGCGCCTCGCCGCGCACCCAATCGGCGCTCTTGCAGGCGATGCAGGAGAAGGAGGTGACGGTGGCGGGCGAGACGCGGCCGTTGGACAAGCCCTTCCATGTGCTCGCCACGCAAAACCCGATCGAGCAGGAGGGCACCTATCCGCTGCCCGAGGCGCAGCTCGACCGGTTCCTGCTGCAGATCGACATCGACTACCCCAACCGCGACGAGGAGCGCGCCATCCTGCTGGCCACCACGGGGGCCGAGGATGCGGTGGCCGAGCCGGTGCTGGACGCCGAGGCGCTGATCGGCCTGCAAAAGACGGTGCGCGCCATGCCGGTGGGCGAGACGGTGGTCGAGGCGATCATCAGCCTGGTCCGCTCGGCCCGCCCCGGCGAACCCGACGCGGTGCCCGCCGCGACCGACAACCTGGCGTTTGGGCCCGGGCCGCGCGCGGCGCAGTCGCTGATGCTGGCGGTGCGCGCGCGGGCGCTGCTGCAGGGCCGCTTGGCCCCGTCGCTGGAGGATGTGCACGCGCTGGCCAAGCCGGCGCTGATCCATCGCATGGCGCTGACCTACAAGGCGCGGGCCAACCGCGGCAGCGTGACCGAGGTGATCGAGGGCATCCTGGTGGGTCTCTCGCTGGAGCGCGCCGCTTGATCGCTTTCGCCACCCCGCATCGCGTACGACCGGTGGCGGCCCCACCGTCCGGGCCGGTGTCGCTGTTCGTCGGGCTCTGTCTGCCGCCGCGGGGGGCCACTCGGCGGTTCGGCGCGCGGGCGCAGGCGATGGGGCTGGAGCGGGTGTCGCGGATCGCGCCGGCCCAGGCCGTGCGCATGCTCGCCCCCTTTGCCGCCGACTTGGCCCCCGGCCTCGCCCCCGACCTTGCCCCCGACCTTGCCCCCGACCTTGCTCCTGGCGCGACGGTGCTGCGCGACAGCGTTGCGGCCGACGGAAGCTGGGGCACCGAGGCGTCGTTCTCCGCCTTTGCGTTCACCGCCCTGCGGCTGGAGGCGGCGCTGGCCTCGGCCGACGGCACGCCCGCCGGGCGCCTGGCGGTGTCCCTGGCCAACAGCCTGGGCCCCGCCGCGGTGGCCGAGCCCAACGGCTATGTCGCGTTCCAGGTGGGCAACGCGGTCGCGGCCAGCCTGGCCCCCGCCGGCGTGCCCCAGCAGGTGCGCGAACCGGACGGCACGCGCCGGCTGACCTGGCGCACGGCGCAGCCCCGGGCCACCGTCACCGTGCGCCACGCGGTGCGCGACGGCCAGGCGCTGTTCGTCGGGGCCGTCGCCGTGCTGACCCCGGCACCCGGAGCCGTGGACCGCGGGACCGCAACGCAAGGCGCCGCGGAATGAGCGATCCCCTCGCCGACCGCGCCGCGTGGCTGCGTCGCGACGCCGAACAGATCTCGGGCGCGCTGCCGCCGCTCTTGGTCGAGGCCGAGCGGCTGGTCGCCTCCACCTTCCACGGCGTGCACGGGCGCCGCCGCGCGGGCCCGGGCGAGAGCTTCTGGCAGTACCGCGCCGCCCAGCCGGGCGACAGCCTCAGCCAGATCGACTGGCGCCGCTCGGCCCGCTCGGACCGGCTGTTCATCCGCGAGATGGAGTGGGACGCGGCCGAGACGGTGATGTTCTGGGTCGACAGCGCACGCTCGATGGACTTCGCCTCGGCCTTGGCGCGCGAGACCCGCGACGGCCGGGTGACCAAGCTGGCCCGCGCCGCGCTGCTGGCGCTGGCCACGGCCATCCTGCTGGGCCGCGGCGGCGAGCGTTTCGGCCTGGTGGGCACCGATGCCGAGCGGCCGCGCACCGGCGAGCGCCAGCTCGAGCGCATGGCCGCCATCCTGTCGGCCCCACCCGACCCCAACGCCGCCGAGTATGGCGCCCCCTCGGTGTTCGAGCTGCCTCGGGCCGGGCGCGCGGTGTTCCTGTCCGATTTCATGGGCCCGCGCGACCAGGTGATCCCGGCGATCGAGGCTGCGGCCGGGCGCGGCATCGGCGGCGTCTACATGCAGGTGATCGACCCGGTCGAGGAGCAGTTTCCCTTCGTCGGCCGCACCCGCTTCCGCTCGGTCGGCGGCGGCATCGATCACGAGACCGACGAGGCCGGGGCCCTGGCCGGGCGCTATCGCGAGCGGCTGGCCGAGCGCCGCGACGATCTGGACCGTGTCGCCCGGCGCGCCGGATGGCAGCTTGTCGTGCACCGCACCGACGAAAGCCCGCGCTCGGCCCTGCTGCAGTTGCACGCCTGGCTGTCGGGCGGGCGCTGAATGGGCGATGGCGCGGCGTTGAGGAGAGGCTGATGCTTGGACTGGGCGCGATCGGGTTTCTCGCCCCCGCGGTGCTCGCGGGGCTCGTCGCGCTGCCGGTGCTGTGGTGGCTGCTGCGCGCGATCCCGCCGTCGCCGCGGACCGAGACGTTCCCGGGCGTGCGCCTGCTGTTCGGGCTGGACGACCCCGAGCGCGAGGCCGAGCGCACGCCCTGGTGGCTGCTGCTGCTGCGTATCCTGGCCATCGCTGCCGTCATTCTGGGCTTTGCGCAGCCGATCCTGAACCCGGCCGAGCGCCTGTCGCAGGGGGGCGAGGGGCCGGTGCTGGTGCTGCTGGATGCCGGCTGGGCCTCGGCGCCCGACTGGGCGGAGCGGCGCGAAACCGCCGTCGATGCCGTGGTCGAGGCCGGGCGCCAGGGCCGGTCGGTGATCCTGTGGCGAGCCGCCGACGAGCTGAGCGACCCGCCCGAGCCGATGGCCGCCGGCGCCGCGCGCGCCGCGCTCGAGGCCATGCGCCCTGCGCCGCTGACGCCCGACCGCGCGGCGGTGGCCGCGATGCTGGACGACCCGCGCATGCCGGAGCCGGGCGAGACGATCTATTTCCACGACGCGGTTGTGCACGGCGCAGACGAGAGCGCCGAGGCGGCGGCGACCGAGGCGCTGCTGGCGCGGCTGGCCGAACTCGGCCCGCTGACCCTGGTCGGGCCGGCCGACACGGCGATTGGGTTGCGCCCGCCGCGGCTGGAGGACGGGCAGCTGGTCGCCGACGCGATCGGCGTCGACGCCTTCGGTGCCGAGGATCCGGTGCGGCTGGTCGCCATCGGCCGCGCCCCCGGCGGCGGCGAGCGGCGCATCGCTGTGGCCGATGCCGAACCGGGCGACGAGCCCGGTGTCGCCACCGCGCGCTTCGACCTGCCGACCGAGCTGATCGGCACCATCGCTCGCGTCACCCTGGCCGACGGCGCCTCGCCCGGGGGAACGGCGCTCGCCGATGCCGCCGTGCGGCGCGTGCCCGTGGCGGTGGTTGACCCCGGCTCGACCGGCGAGACGGCACCGCTGACCTCGGCCCGCCACTACCTGACCGAGGCGCTGTCGCCCTATGCCGAAGTGCGCACCGGCAGTCTGGAGGCGATGGTCGCGCGCGACCCCGCGGCGCTGTTCCTGGCCGATCAGGGCGTGCTGGACGGGCCGGTGCGCGAGGCGCTGACCACGTATGTCGAGGAAGGCGGGCTGCTGGTGCGCTTTGCCGGGCCCCGGCTGGCCGGCGCGCTGGCCGCCAACATGCTGGCCTCGGCCTCGGTGGCGGGCGAGGACCCGCTGCTGCCGGTGCGTCTGCGCCGCGGTGGCCGGACGCTGGGCGGGGCGCTCGCCTGGGGCGATCCCCGCGGCCTTGGCCCGTTCGCGCCCGAGGGCCCGTTCCGCCGGCTGTCGCCGTCGGGCGAGGTCGCGGTGCGCACCCAGGTGCTGGCCGATCCCTCGCCCGATCTGGCCCGCAAGACCTGGGCGAGCCTGGACGACGGCACACCGTTCGTCACCGCCGGCGAGCTCGGCGAGGGGCGCATCGTGCTGTTCCACGTCTCGGCCGATGCCGAATGGTCGTCGCTGCCGCTCTCGGGCTTGTTCGTCGACATGCTGCGCGCCGTGCTGACCCTCGCACAGGGCCAGGGCGCCCAAGCGCCCGACGCGGACGAGCTGGCAGGCACGCTGTGGCGCCTGCGCCAGACCCTGGCACCCGACGGCTCGCCCGTGCCCGTGCCTGCCAACCGCGACCCGGTGACCGGCGAGCTGTTGGCCGGCGGCCAGACCGGGCCCGCGCTCCTGCCCGGCATCTATGCCCGGGCCGACGGCGGGCCGCGCGCCACCGGCGCGGCCGAGAGCCTGGTGCTGAACCTGCACGGGCCGGAAAGCCGGCTGTCCTCGTTCCCGTCGCCGCCCGCGG
>JBCCMW010000202.1:0-7590 GCA_039026175.1 Pseudomonadota bacterium | reverse complement strand
TGCTGTCGCCGCGGGCGACGGGGTGGCGCTGTCGCCGCGGGCGACGGGGTGGCGCTGTCGGGGCGGGTGGCTGACGGGGACGGGGCGATGGTCGACACGGCAAAGCGCGCAGCGGCGGCGGCGGCGCTGACAATGGTCGAGGACGGCATGGTGCTGGGTCTGGGCACCGGTTCGACGGCGGCGATCTTCGTCGATCTGTTAGGTGCGCGGATGCGCGACGAGGGGCTCTCGGTGGTCGGCGTGCCCACGTCGCTGGCCACCGCAGCCCAGGCGGGGGCGCTGGGCGTGCCGCTCGCCGACCTCGGCGCGGTCGGCGGGCTGGACATGACGGTGGACGGCGCCGACGAGGTCGATCCGGCGCTCTGCCTGATCAAGGGCGCCGGCGGGGCGCTGCTCTGCGAAAAGATCGTGGCCGCCGCATCCGAGCGCATGGTGGTGATCGCCGATCCGTCCAAGGAGGTCGCGACCCTGGGCGCCTTTGCGCTGCCGGTCGAGATCGTGCGCTTCGGCGCCGAGGCGACCGAGCGGCGCATCGCCGAGGTGCTGGAGCGTGCCGACGTGGACGCGCGCACCATGCTGCGCCGGCGCGGCGACGGCGGGGTCTATATCACCGACGAGGGGCACGAGATCGTGGATCTGCACCTGGGCCGCATCGGCGATCCCGCAGCGCTGGAGGCGGCGCTGGCCCGGGTGCCCGGCGTTGTGGAAAGCGGGCTCTTCGTCGGGATGGCCGACACCGTGGTGATCGGCCGGCCCGACGGCAGCACCGATATCCGTCACTGCGCCTGACGCCCCATAGGCCCGAGCAGCGGCCCGATCACAGGCCCGATCATAGGCCCGATCATAGGCCTGGGTGTGTCGGCCTCAGACCCCCTCGACCATGGCCAGCGTGGCGCGGGCAGCGCCCTGGGAGATCGACTTGAACGGCGCATAGTCCGGATCCTTCAGGAACGCCTGCGCCGCCGCCGTGTCGGGAAACGCGATGATCACCAGGCGCGTCGGCGACCACAGGCACGCCTCGGCCACGGTGAGGGCGTCGCCGCGCGCCAGGTATGCCCCGCCGTGCCGCTCGGCCAGCGCGCGGGCGGGCGCCTTGTGGCGATCATATGCCTCCGCGTCGTGGGCGCCGGGATCGCCGCGCGGGGCGGGCCGGTCGCGACCCGGGCCGTTGCTGAGCGGCCGGGCGGGCGCGGCGGGTCGCCAGCCCTGGCGGGCGGGCCCCGAGTGTCACGCATCAGTCTCGATCCCGTGCGCGCCCCTGACACATGGCGCGTCTGCGGCTTAGGTGGCCGTCGAAAAGTCGGTCACCGTCCCGCGCCGCGGCGCAGCGGCGCAGCGGCGGCGGCACAGGCAAGGAGGGCGCTATGGCCTTCGACTATGATCTGTTCGTCATCGGCGGCGGGTCGGGCGGCGTGCGCGCGGCCCGCATGGCCGCCGCCACCGGCGCGCGCGTCGCGATCGCCGAGGAATACCGCTACGGCGGCACCTGCGTGATCCGCGGCTGCGTGCCGAAGAAGCTGCTGGTCTACGCCTCCAGCTTCTCGGCGCTGTTCGAGGATGCGGCGGGCTTCGGCTGGACGGTCGGGCCGCGCAGCCACTCGTGGGCCAAGCTGCGCGCCGCCAAGGAGGCCGAGATCACCCGGCTGGAGGGGCTCTACCAAAAGAACGTCGCCGCCGCCGGGGCCGAGGTCTTTGCCCAGCGCGCCACCGTGGTGGACCCCCACACCGTAAAGCTGGCGGACGGGCGGACGTTCGGTGCGGCACACCTGCTGATCGCCACGGGCGGCGCGCCCCACGTGCCGCCGTTTCCGGGCAGCGAGCACGCCATCACCTCGAACGAGGTGTTCGACCTGCCCGAGCGTCCCGCGCGCATCCTGATCCTGGGCGGCGGCTATATCGCGGGCGAGTTTGCGGGCATCATGAACGGGCTCGGCAGCCAGGTGACGGTGGCGTACCGCGGCGCGCGCATCCTGCGCACGTTCGACGACGATCTCTCGGACCACGTGATGGAGGAGATGGTCACCAAGGGCATCGACCTGCGCCTGAACACCAACATCGCCGGCATCGAGAAGACCGACGTGGGCCTGGTCGCCACGTTCCAGGACGGCAGCGCGCTGACCGTGGACGCGGTGATGGCCGCCACCGGGCGCAAGCCGAACACCCAGGGCCTGGGGCTCGAGCAGGCGGGCGTCGAGCTCCGCGCCAACGGGGCGGTGGCGGTGGACGCCTACTCGCGCACCAACGTGCCCTCGATCTATGCGGTCGGCGACGTGACCAGCCGGCTGGAGCTGACGCCGGTGGCGATCCGCGAGGGGATGGCCTTTGTCGACACCGTTTTCCGGGGCCAGCCGACCAAGCCCGACCACGCGCTGGTGGCGACCGCGATCTTCACCCAGCCCGAGATCGGAACCGTCGGCATGTCCGAGAAGGTGGCCCGCGCCGACGGGCGGGACGTCGAGATCTACCGCGCGCGCTTTCGCCCGATGATGGCCACCCTGTCGGGGCGCGAGGAGCGGATGCTGATGAAGCTGGTCGTCGACAAGGCCGACCGCCGGGTGCTGGGCGTCCATATCTCGGGCCACGGCGCGGGCGAAATGATCCAGATGGCCGCCATCGCGGTGAAGATGGGCGCCACCAAGGAAGACTTCGACCGTACCGTGGCGGTACACCCGACCGCGGCCGAGGAACTGGTGACCATGCGCCAGCCGATCGCCGCCGAGTGAGCCGGCGGCCGCCGTCGTGCCCAGGCGGCGGCGCTAAGACCGCGTGGCGACGCAAGTTCCGCCGCGCTGGCCGGCCAAGCCGTGGCGGGTTGACACTGTTCCCCAGGCTTGATTGGGGCCGGTAAAACCCCAGGTGCTCAACACCAGCACGCCGCCCCTCGCGCCCGGGGCCGAAACCGGGCAAGCTTGCGGCCAAGCTCATTCGGAGGATTTCTCGGGGATGCCAATCAACAGCAGCTCGGGCGGCGGCGGCCCCTGGGGCGGCGGTCCGCGCAACAATGGCGGCGGCCGCAACCCGTGGGGACAGCCGCCGCGCAACAACGGCGGTGGCGGCGGCGGGGGCGGCAACGGCCAGGGCCCCGATCTGGACGATCTGCTCCGCAAGGGCCGCGAGCAGTTGCGCGCCGTCCTGGGCGGCGGTGGCGGCATGGGCGGCGGCGGCCTGGGCGGGTACGAACGGTACCTGCCCTATGCCATCGGCGTGGTGCTGGTGCTGATGTACGGCGGCCTCTCGCTATACCGGGTCGAGACCGGACAGCAGAGCGTCGAGCTCGCGTTCGGCCGCTTCTCGTCGGTCGAGGACGAGGGTCTGAACTTCGCGCCCTGGCCGATCATCACGTACGAGATCGTGGACACGCAGCGCGAGCGCGCGATCGACATCGGCTCGGACGGGCGGGGCGAGCGCGGGCTCATGCTGACCGGCGACGAGAACATCGTGGACATCGATTTCTCGGTCGTCTGGAACGTATCGAACCCGGCCGACTTCCTGTTCAACCTGGCTGAGCCCGAGAAGACGATCACCGCGGTGTCCGAATCGGCGATGCGCGAGGTGATCGCCCAGTCGCAGCTCAAGCCGATCCTCAGCCGCGACCGTGCCGCGATCGCCGACCAGGTGATGTCGCTGATCCAGTCGACGCTGAACGAGTATCAGGCAGGCGTGAACATCGTGCGCGTCAACTTCGACGACGCCGATCCCCCGGGCTCGGTGATCGACGCGTTCCGCGACGTGCAGGCCGCCGAGCAGGAGCGCGACACGTTGGAAAAGCGCGCCGACGCGGACGCCAACAAGACGCTGGCCGCTGCGCGCGGTCAGGTCGCGCAGATCCTGCAGGACGCCGAGGCCTATCGCGCCCAGGTGGTGAACGAGGCAGCCGGTCAGGCGGCGCGCTTTCTGTCGGTGCTGGGCGAGTATCGCCGGGCGCCCGACGTCACGCGCAAGCGTCTGTACCTCGAGACCATGGAGCGGGTGTTCGGCGACGTGGACAAGGTTCTGATCGACGAGAGCGTGACGGGCGGCGGCGGGGCCGGTGGCCAGGGGGTCATCCCGTTCCTGCCGCTCAACGAGTTGGGCCGTGGACGACGCGGCGGCGGTAGCCAAAGCGGCAGCGGCAGCGGCAGCGGCGGGGCCGCACCGCAGGCGAGCGTGAGCACCATCGTGCCGGATCGGGGGTCGAACTGATGCAGCGTTGGGCACCCATTGTCGGCGGCGCACTGGCGCTGGTCCTGATCATCTTTTCGTTCTCGCTGGTCATCATCGACGAGCGCGAGCGCGGCTTGGTGATCCAGTTCGGTGAGGTCAAGCGCGAGGTCTCGGAACCCGGCCTGACGTTCATCGTGCCGTTCATCCAGGAAGTGGCGCGCTACGACGACCGTATCCTGCCGGTCGAGACCTCCGAGCTGGAAGTGACGCCGGCCGACGAGCGGCGGCTGGTGGTCGATGCCTTCGCGCGCTGGCGCATCGCCGACGCGAGACGCTTTCGCCAGGCCGTGCAAACGCGGTTTTCGGCCGAACAGCGGCTGGGTCAGATCCTGAACGACGCGCTGCGCCAGGTGCTGGGTTCGGTCCCGCAGGCCGATGTGCTGAGCCCCGAGCGCGGGGCGCTGATGCGGCGCATCCGCGACGTGGCGCGGCGCCAGGCGGTGGCGCTGGGCGTGGAAGTGGTCGACGTGCGTATCCGCCGCGCCGATCTGCCCGAGCAGAACCTGCAGGCGACCTTTGCGCGCATGACCGCCGAGCGCGAGCGCGAGGCCGCCGACGAGCGGGCCCGCGGTCGCGAGCGGGCCCAGGAGGTGCGCGCCACGGCCGAGCGTCAGGCGACCGAGATCGTGTCCGAAGCTCAGCGCCAGTCGAACGTGATCCGCGGCGAGGCCGATGCCGAGCGCAACCGGATCTTCGCCGAGGCGTTCTCCAGCGACCCCGAGTTCTTCGCCTTCTACCGCTCGCTTGCGGCCTACGAGAAGGCGCTCAAGGGCAGCAACTCGACGCTGGTGATCTCGCCCAACAGCGAGTTCTTCGACTACCTGGGCGGCGCCGGCGCGGTACCGCCCTCGGCGCTGCAGGATCTGGCCGCCGTGCCCGAGGCCGGGGCCGAGGATGCAGACGGCGACGGCGACGGCGACGACGCTGGGGCAACCGACACGCCGGCGCCCGAGGACGACACGGCCGTCCAGCCCGACGCGCCGGCGCCCGCACCGGCCGACTGAGCCGGAGCCGCAAACCCGGGGCCCTCCCGCTGCCCTGGCCCGCTGCCCTGGCCCGCTGCCCTGGCCCGCTGCTCCGTCCCGCTGCCCCGTCCCGCCGCCCTGGGCGGCGGGGCGCGCCGATGTCGCCACCTGTCACGCGAGGGATTTCGGGGTGGACCTGCTTGCCGCGCTCGCGCTGGTGGCCGTGATCGAAGGGCTGGTGATCGCCGTGTTCGCCGACAGCCTGCCCGAGCTTCTGGCCCGGGTCGAAACCATGGGGGCGGACCAGCGTCGCTGGCTGGGTGTCGCGCTTGCCGCTGCTGGAGGTGCTGCCTATCTGCTGGTGCGCGGATGAGCCTGGCACCCGGTCACCCTGCCGCGACCGGCGCCTGACCGCGCCGCAGCCGCGTCGGCACCCGTGCCGGCCGCAGGATCGGTTGCAAAACGCCCCTATTGGCGCGACGTCACACCCGATCTGCGCGACGGCTCTCGAAACATTGGGCGTTGAGGACACGTAGAGCAGAAGAGTGACAGGGCCGGGCCGCCGGCCGCGCCACCCGCCGCGAGACGCCGGGCACGGACCCGGTTTGGTGCTCCGCGCACCGTGCCCCGGATGCAGCGCCGAGCGCAGCGCGCCGGGCGCCGGGCGGGCCGGGCGCCACTGCGGTGGCAGGTCGGCGGCAGGGCCCGCAGTGGACAACGGAGGGAGACCGTCGATGAAGCGAACGTGGATCGTGGGCGGCCGCGCGGCCGCCGTGGGCCTGGCCCTGGGCCTTGCCGCCATGCCGCCCGCCGTGGCGCTGTTGGACCCGGCGCCTGCCGCGGCGCGCGGCGCGCCTGACAGCTTTGCCGACCTGGCCGAAGCGCTGAGCCCCTCGGTCGTGAACATCTCGACCTCGCAGCGTGTCGAGCGGCCCGAGCGCGGCGGCCAGCGCCTGCCCGAGGGTAATCCGTTCAACGATCTGTTCGAGGATTTCTTCCGTCGCGGCCGGCCGCAGGGCCCCCGCCAGGTCGAGAGCCTGGGCTCGGGCTTCGTGATCTCGGCCGAGGGTTTCGTGGTGACCAACAACCATGTGATCGAGGGGGCGGACGAGATCACCGTCAACTTCGCCGACGGCACCTCGCTGCCGGCCCAGCTGGTGGGCACCGACCCCAAGACCGACCTTGCCGTGCTGAAGGTCGAGCCGCTGGCGCCGCTGCCGTTCGTCGCCTTCGGCGACAGCCGCAGCGCCCGCGTGGGCGACTGGGTGGTGGCCATCGGCAACCCGTTCGGCCTCGGCGGTTCGGTCTCGGCGGGCATCATCTCGGCGCGCAACCGCGACATCAACTCGGGACCCTACGACGACTTCATCCAGACCGATGCGGCGATCAACCGGGGCAACTCGGGCGGCCCGTTGTTCAACATGGCCGGCGAGGTCATCGGCGTGAACACGGCCATTATCTCGCCGACGGGCGGGTCGATCGGCATCGGCTTCGCCGTGCCCTCGGCGCTGGCCGCCAACGTGGTGGACCAGCTGCGCCAGTTCGGCGAGACCCGGCGCGGCTGGCTGGGCGTGCGCATCCAGGTCGTCAACGACGAGATGGCCGAGGCGTTGGGGCTCGACGAGGCGGGCGGCGCGCTGGTTGCCGACGTGACCGAGGGCGGCCCGGCCGAGGAAGCCGGTCTGGAGGCCGGCGACGTGATCCTGCGCTTCAACGGCGCCGACATCGAGGAGATGCGCGACCTGCCCCGGATCGTGGCCGAGACAGCGGTCGGCTCCAGCGTGCGGGTGACGATCTTCCGGGACGGCAAGACGCAGAACCTGCGGGTCACGTTGGGCCGGCTGGAAGAGGGCGAGGCGGCGCAGCCCGCGTCGGCCCAGCGCGAGGTGGCGCCCGAGAGTGCACCGATCGACCTCAGCGACTTTGGCGTGACGCTGAGCGCGATCACCGACGACACGCGCGCGGCGTTCGACCTGGGCGACGAGGTGCAGGGCGTGCTGATCGTCGAGGTCACCCCGGGCGGCGTCGCGGCGCGCGAGGGTCTGCGCCGCGGCCAGGTGATCGTCGAGATCGCCCAGCAGCCGGTGCGCAGCCCCGCCGACGTCGAAGCCGCGTTCGAGGCCGCCCGCGATGGCGGCAAGAACACCGTGCTGCTGCTGGTCGAGTCCAACGGCGAGCCGCTGTTCCTGCCGTTCAGCCTGGGCAACTGACGACTGTGACGGCCGAGACCGGGCCCATGGACACCAGGCCCCTTAACCTTGGGTCCATGGGCGCCGGTTCCGTGGGTGCGGGTGCAGCGGGGACTGCCGCTGCGTGCGCGGAAGGTCGAAGGGGGCGGCTCCGAGCTTTACGGCGCGCCGATGGCAATGGGTGGTGGCGGGGCTGTCGCTGGTGCATTTGCTCTGCCGCATCTGCAGAAAAT
>JBCCMW010000201.1:0-7603 GCA_039026175.1 Pseudomonadota bacterium | reverse complement strand
CGCCCTGCGCGAGGCGGGGATGACCTGCGCCCACACCTCGGTGCTGTTCTACTACGACATCTTCCCCGAAGTGCCGGCGCGGCTGGCCGAGCAGGGCATCGCGCTGCACGCGCTGGCGACCTGGGGCGACGTGCTGGCCGAAGCGCCAGGCCACTTCTCGGCCGACGCGCGCGAGGCCTTGCAGACCTTTCTGGCCGACCCCCTGGCCTGGTCCGCCGCGCATGGCGGCAAGGCAACCCACAGTCTGGCCTACTGAGCCGCGCAGCAGCGACACCCAACGACAGCGCTTTGGCACTCGCATTGCGCGAGTGCCAGTATTGCTGCACCGCCTCCAACGCCCCATATCCCCCTAACGGTGCCGCCGAGCGGGCCGCCCATTCGCTGTCGCTTGTTGAAGGACACGCCGATGACACGCCAATCCTTTGCCGCATACCCCCACTTCCTGGGCTTCGAACAGCTCGATCGGATGCTGGAGCGGTCGGCCAAGAACGGGGCCGACGGGTACCCACCTTACAATATCGAGCTGCGGGGCGAGAACGCGTACCGCATCACCCTGGCCGTGGCCGGGTTTGCCGAGGACGATCTGCAACTGACGGTCGAGAACGGGCAGTTGGTGGTGCGGGGCAAACAGGCCGAGCCCGAGGGCGAGCGCCAGTACCTGCACCGGGGCATCGCCACGCGGCAGTTCCAGCGCAGCTTCGTGCTGGCCGAACATGTCGAGGTCGAGGGCGAATCGCTGGCCAACGGCCTGCTGCACATCGATCTGATCCGCCGCACGCCAGATCCGGTGGTGCAGACCATTGCGATCGGCGCACCGCGCGCCTGACGGGAGGGGAGCATGAGCGATACGCGCGAGGAGCGGGAAACCGGTCGACCGATCGTCTACATCCGCGAGGCGCCGCACGCCACGCTGCCCGACGAGCTGAAGACTGCGCCGCAGCCGATCTATGCGGTGCACGACGAACAAGGCAACGTGTTGGCGCTCGCGCCCAACCGGCCGCTGGCCTTTGCGATGGCCAAGCGCAACGATCTGGTGCCCTTCAGCGTGCACTGATCCGGCGGCCCAGCCTCGTATCGCAACCTGGCATCTAAGCCTTCTGTCCCAGTCTGGTGTCGCAGTCTGGAGTCCCGGCGCCGCCCTGAACAGCCGTGTGCCGCCGGCGCGCGGTCAGCCCACATCCCGGACGCCTGGATCGCGACCCCGATCTGCGGTCGCGCGACCGGGCGTCCTTTGTTGCCACCTCGGCATGCGGGGCGCCTGCCCTGCCACTAGGTGGTCTGCTGATCCGTAACCACGATCCTCGGGAGCGGCCCATGGACAGGTCGATCTTCGCCTTCATCTGGCGCCACTCCAAGGCGCAGCAAATCGTGCTGTTGGGCGTGACGGTGCTGTCCTTCCCGTTTCTCTACGCCTCGCTCGAGCTGCCCAAGCGGATCATCAACGACGCCATCGACGGCGAGCCCGGGCCGCGTGCGCTGTTCGGGCTGGAAGTCGGGCAGGTCGAACTGCTCGCCATCCTGTGTGCAGGGTTCCTGGCCGCCGTGCTGGCGCAGGGCCTGATGAAGATGCAGATCAACACGATGAAGGGCGTGTTGGCCGAGCGTCTGCTGCGCCGCTTCCGCTATCAGTTGATCGACCGGATCCTACGCTTTCCGCAGAGCCACGCGCGCCGCACATCGCAGGGCGAGCTGGTCTCGATGGTGACGGCCGAGACCGAGCCGATGGCGGGCATCATGGGCGATCTGGTCGCCCAGCCGGTGTTCCAGGGCGGCATGATGCTGACGATCCTGGGGTTTCTGTTCGTGCAGAACCCCTTTCTGGGGCTGGCGGCGATCGCGCTGATCCCGCTGCAGGGCTGGCTGATCCCCCGGCTGCAGCGCCAGATCAACCTGCTGAACAAAGAGCGGGTGCGCGAGGTGCGTGCCCTGGCCCAGCAGATCGGCGAAAGCGCGGCCGGGGCGGCGGACCTGCGGTTGAATTACGGCTGGCGCCATCGCCTGGCGCAGGTCAGCGAGCGGCTGGGCCGGCTGTTCGAGATCCGCTACCGGATCTACCGCAAGAAGTTTTTCATGAAGTTTTTGAATAACTTCATCACCCAGCTCACACCGTTTTTCTTCTACGCCATCGGCGGTTACCTCGCGATCCAGGGCGAGCTGACGGTGGGCGCGCTGGTCGCCGCCATCGCCGCCTACAAGGATCTGGCAGGACCTTGGAAGGAGCTGTTGACCTGGTACAACCAGACCCAGGACATGGGACTGCGGTGGCGCGTGGTGATCGAGCGGTTCGTGCCCCAGGGACTGATCGACGAGCGGCTGTTCCACGAGCGCCCGGCCGAGCGGCCCAGCCTGGCGGGCCCTATCGTGCTGGAGGATGTGTCGGTGCGCGAGAGCGACGGCAGCTGTGTGCTAGCCGGCATTAGCGCGACCATCGAGCCGGGGTCGATGGTCGCCGTCGCCACGCGCAGCGCCAACGAGCGGCGCGCCCTGGCCGAGCTGCTGCTGCGCGAAGTGGTGCCGGCGACGGGCCGGATCAGCATCGCGGGCCATCCGCTGAACAGCCTGCACCAGGCCACCATCGCCGACCGCATGGGGTACGCCTCGACCCGCCCCTACCTGTTCGCGGGCACCGTCGGCAGCAACCTGACGATGGCGCTGCAGTGCATGCCGCAGGGCGTCGCCACCCTGCCGGCCGAGGTGCGCGAGGCGCTGGACGAGGCCGCGCGCACGGGCAACAGCACCGATCCGGCCGACGGCGCATGGCTGGATCCCACGCTGGCTGGCGTGCCCGACCGGTCGGCGCTGCTGGACTGGTGGATGGCGCTGGTCGAGGCGATGGGCACCGACGTCTATCTGTTCGAGCGGGGCCTCGACGCCCGGTTCGATCCCGAAACACACCCCGAACTGGCCAGCCGGCTGATCGAGCTGCGCCCCCGGATTGCCGAGCGTATCGCCGCCAAGGGCCTGGGCCCGGCGATGCACCGCTTCGAGGAGGCGCGCTTTAACCCCGGGCTGCCGATGGCCGGCAACCTGTTGTTCGCGACGCCGACGCGCGAGATCAAGCAGGAGGAACTGGCGGGCGACGAGCGCTTTATCTGCTCGATCCGCGAGCTGGGGCTCGAGGGGTCGCTGCTCGGGCTGGGCAAGGCCGTGCTGTCGGTGCTGGTGCGCGTGTTCGGCGGCGTGCCCGACGATCACCCGCTGTTCTTCGATCTGGGTATCGACGGCGCGCTCTACGCCCGGCTGGCCGCGATCCAGGCCAAGGCGGCGCAGCAGGGTGTCGAGGCGCTGGACGCCGGCGAGCGGCGCCTGCTGATGACCGTACCCTTCCGCTTTTCGGCCGATCAGATCGGCGAGGCGTTCCCCGACACGCTGCGCGACAAGGCGCTATCGCTGCGCGGGGCACGGATGGCCGAACTGCGCCGCGTCGCGGCCGACGTGTTCGAGCCGATCGAGCCTACCCGCATTGCGCGCGGACTGACGGTGCTGGAGAACGCCATCTTCGGCAAAATGGCCTATCGCAGCGGCGCCAAGGGCGAAAAGCTGCGCCGGGTCGTGGCGACGATCCTCGAGGAGGAGGGTCTCAAGCCCCTGGTCGCCGAGCTGATCTATGACGTCGAGTCCAGCATCGGCGGCGCAAACTTGCCCCAGGCGGCGCACGAGCGCATCGCCTTTGTGCGCGCGGCGATCAAGCGGCCCGACATCTTGATCCTGAACGAGGCGTTGGCCAGCCACGAGCGCGACGCCCGGCTGACGATGCGCCGCCGTCTGCGGGCGTTGTTGCCCAAGACCACGCTGATCTTCCTGGAGGAGGACTTCGTGCAGCGCGATAGCTTCGATCAGGTGCTGGAGATCGAGGACGGTCGCATCGTCAGCGGCAACGGGCAGGAGGATCTCTACGAAGACCCGGCCGCTGCCGCATTATCCAAGAAGATCAGGCTGTTGGAAAAGTCCGAGCCGTTCACCGGGCTCGACCGCCGGCAGCTGCGGCTGCTGGCCTTCGGGGCCCAGTGGGTATCGGCCGACACGGGCGACTATCTCTACTATGCGGGCGATGCGCCGGACGGTGCGTATCTGCTGGCCCAGGGCAGTGCCGAGCTGCGCTGGCCAACCTCGGCGCCCGAGGACCCTGCGGTGAGCGAGGTTCTGCCGGGCCGCGTGGTCGGCGATCTGTCGGTGCTCCGCGGCGAGCCGCGGCGTCTGGACATGGTTGCGACCGCGCCGACCAAGGCGCTGCGGATCGACGCTGCGGTACTGTTAAAGGTGATCGAGCACGATGCACAGGTGGCCGTCAGCCTGCTGCGCACGGTGTCGGGCTACCTGATCGAGGTCGGCGCGCGGCTGCGCGACGCCAACGCGGTAGAGCCGATCCCCGCCTCGCCGCCGGCCCTGACGGACAGCACGTGATGGGCGCACAACGCGGCGACCTCGGTGCCCGCCGGCCGCTACGCCCCGATTGCGCCCCGATCACGCGGCGCGGGCGTTCGACGGCTCCGTCAGCAGCGCGTGCAGCGCGTTTGCCGTGATGGTCTGGCGTAGCTTGGCGCGCAGGTCGCCGTCGCGCATCAGCCGCGACACCTTGGCCAGCGCGCGCAGGTGATCGGCGCCCGCATCCTCGGGCGCCAGCAGAACGAACATCAGATCGACGTTCTTGCCGTCCGCGGCCTCGAACGGGATCGGGGTCTCGAGCCGTGCGAACAGGCCGCCGATCTGGTGCAGGCCGGCGATTCGGGCGTGCGGGATCGCCACGCCGTGGCCCACGCCCGTGGACCCCAGATGCTCGCGCGCCGTCAGCGCTTCGCAGATGCGGCGCGCCGGTAGCCCGTACAGATCGGCGAGACGCGCCGAGACATCCTGGAAAGCAACCTTGCAGTTCGAAGCCTTTAGCGCCGGCAACACAGCCCCAGGCTTCAGCATTTCGGACATGTCCATGGCAACGCGTGCCCTCTACCGCCTCACCGCCTCTTCCCTCAAACCCGGCGCGTTACGCCAGCGCCGGTGTCTCGGTCATGTCAGGATCTACCCATCCGACGTTCCCATCGTCTCGTTGGAACACGACATTGAGGCGACCGTTAGCCGTGTTTCGAAACATCAAGAAAGGACTGTGCCGGAGCTCCATCTGCATCACCGCGTCGCCCACCGAAAGGGTCTGAATGTCGATCCGTGTCTCGGCGATGATCGCGGGCGGCGCCTCGTCGTCTGCGGCGATCGCGCTGCCGCCCATGGCCTCGGCGTTGGGGTCTTCGTCCTCCAGCGCTGGCAGCACGTAAGACTGCGCTTCGATCACGTCAATCGGGTCCTGCTGGCGGGCGTGGTGGTTCTTGAGCCGTCGCTTGTGGCGGCGAACCTGCTTTTCGATCCGCTCGGCAGCCTTTTCGAAGGCGGCATAGATCTCGTCGGCGTTGCCGTGGGCCTGGGCCTGCAGGCCCGTCGGCAGCGTCACGAGCGCCTCGCACTTAAAGAACGCGCGGCTGTCCTTGGAAAAAACGACGGCCGCGGTGACCGCCCTGTCGAAATACTTTGAGACGGCCTGGTCGATGCGCTCGCCCACGTGGCGTTGCAGCGCGTCGCCGAGGTCGATCTGCTTGCCGGTGATTTTGATATTCATGCGCCTCCGCCCTTGTTGACCGCACCGGTGCGGGCGCGCCGGCAGCCGGTTGGCAAGGTCGCGGCCGGGGACATTACCCTGTTCTCGTGCCGCAGGCCGGGGCGCGCGGGCGCCTGGGTCGGTGCGGAAATCGCGACTCGCCACCCGCCAACATATGACAAGCTTGCCACCGCTTGGAATGCCCGACCGCACGGGAGAGGCTGAAATCGGTACGTTTGCCGTAACGATCAGGCGAAGAGCTTCTGCCGCCGCCGGTCGACCGAGGATGGAATCCCGAGTGTTTTCCGATATTTGGCGACAGTACGGCGTGCGATGGGCATGCCCTCGGCGGTCAGCGCCGCCACCAGATCGTCATCCGACAGCACGGCATCCGGCGCCTCGGCCGCGACCAAGGCGCGCAGGCGCTGGCGCACCGTCTCGGCCGACAGATCGTCGCGCTGGCCGACCGCGTTGGTGAAGAAGAACTTCATCTCGACGATACCGCGGGGGGTCGCCACCAGCTTGCCCGACGCGACGCGCGAGACGGTCGATTCGTGCAGGCCCGTCTCCTCGGCCACGCGCTTCAGCGTGAGCGGGCGCAGGCCCGCGGCCGGGTCCTCGATCCACGCGGCCTGGGCGCGCAGGATCTCGCGGGTGACCGACAGAATGGTTTCGGCCCGCTTGGTGACGGATCGGATCAGCCAGTGCGCCTCGGCCCGCTTCTCGGCAATCCAGCGGTCGATCTCGCGGCCCTTGGCGTCCAGCCGCAGTGCATAGCGCTGGTCGATGGCCACGCGCGGCAGCGTGTCGGGGTTCAGCGTGACGTCCCAGCCTGTGCCGGCGCGCCGCACGATCACGTCCGGGATGCGGCTGGCGGGTTCGGCGGTGGCGAAGCGGTGGCCGGGATGGGGGTCCAACTGGCGCAGATCGGCCAGCATGTCGGCGATATCCTCGGGCTGGCCGCCGCAGGCCAGGCAGAGCCTGCGCCGATCGCCCTTGAGCAGCAGCGGCAGGTTATCCAGAAGCCGCGCCATCATCGGGTCCAGCCGGTCGCGCTCGGCCAGTTGCAGGCGGAAACACTCGGCCAAATCCCGCGCGCCGATGCCCGTAGGCTCGCACGCCTGCACGAGCGCCAGGCCGGCCTCGGCCGTGGCCAGCGACAGGGCCAGACGCTCGGCCACTGCCGTCAGCGGCTCGCGGAGATAGCCGTCGTCCTCGAGCAGGGCCACGATGGCGCGGGCAGCGCGCTGCACGGCCGGTTCGGCGCGCATTGCTGCGACCTGGCGCGACAGGGCCTCGCGCATGTCCAGCGCGGCGGCGGCCGGCTCCAGCACCGCACCCTCGCCGGTGCCGCTGCGGGGTGGCGGCGGGGCCGAGGTGTAGAGGTTTGCGGCCAGCCCCTCGCCCGGCGCTTGGTCGAAGCTGCCCTCGGCGGCGGCGGGGTCCGTGACCGGCGGCTCGCCAGTGTTGGCGGGTCTGAGCGCCGCCGAACCCTCGGGCGCCGTACCGTCGGGTGCCCAGACATCGGGCGCCAAGACATCGGGTGCTAAGAGATCGGACGCCAGCGCTTCGGGCGCCGACGCCTCGGGTGCCGCGGCCGCTTCGTCGGGCCGCGGTGGCGCTGCCTCGCCGCTCTCGACCTGGATCAGCGGGTTCGCCTCGGCCAGATCGGCCAGGTGCGCATCCAACTCCAGGTTCGACATCTGCAGCAGCTTGATGGCCTGCTGCAGCTGCGGCGTCATCATCAGCTGCGTTGTCTGACGCAGCTCCAGACGCAGTCCGTGCATAGCCCCTCCGCTGCCGCGCAACCCGTGCGGCGTACGCCTGTTATTGCCCGATCGCTATAATGTCTTCCGAAGCGCCGTGGTGGCGATGCGCCTAGAACCGGAAGCTTTGGCCCAGGTAAACGCGGCGGACGTTCTCGTCTCGCACGACCTGATCGGGGGTTCCATTCATCAGGACGTGACCATCATGCAAGATGTATGCCCGGTCAATGATCTACAACGTGCGAGAGACGTT
>JBCCMW010000200.1:0-7607 GCA_039026175.1 Pseudomonadota bacterium | reverse complement strand
GTCCTTAACGCGGCCCGACCCCCGCAAAACGCTGGTCGAGAAGCCCCGTCGGGCTTCTCTCAGCCCCACCCCTTCCCCTTATGCCCCTGCGCGCGGCTCAAACGGGCCCACTGAAGCGGGCCACGGAAGCGCGCCACTGGCACCCACGATCGAGCATCGCGGCGACCAGCCGCGATTCCGCTTGGTCGGGGGCAGCCCTATTGCTCGGGCCGCGCCGGGGCGTCGGGCAGGGGGCTCAGCGAGGTCGCCCGCCCGGTGGCGAGGTCGATCTCGGCCAGCCGGTGGCGCACGGCGTGGCCGCGCCCTGCCAGGTCGGGAAAGCTCAGCGCCATGTGGGCCAGCACCTTCAGCGGCGTGCCCGCGCTGCCGATCAGCGCCACGATCCAACTGTCGTCGCCATCGCGCGCGTCCAGCCGGTCGCAACGCCCCACTTCGGCGCCGTCCGGCAGCGCATAGGAGCGCACGCTGTCGAACGCGTACTCGTCCACCGCCTCGCCCTCGTCGTCGGTGCGCACGCGGTGGCGCAGCGTCAGCACGTGCAAGAGCGGCAGTTCGGGGTCGGGCACCGGGTCGTCGAAGCGCAGCCCGGCCTCGTGGCCCACGTCGAGCGGCTCGAAGGCCGGCGCCTCGAACGGGCGGCGCCACAGCGCCGCCCCCCGCGGCTCGGACAGCCGGCGCCGGGCCACCATGGTCCGTGCCGGTAGTGAGACGAGCAGTCCGTCGGCGGCCGTCGCATCGCCGAGGACCGCTCCATCGGTCATCGAATGCGGTCTCATCCCACCATCGTTGCCAAAAACTCGGTGAATAGGGAGTGTTTTTTGCACCGCACCCTTTGCCATGCTGTCGACGCGCGTCGCCGGATGCCCTGTTGGGGCGTTTGGCCCGGTCGAGACCCGGCACGGGTGACGCCGGCGCGCAGGGAGGGGACGCATGGCGCTCCGCGTCGGTTGGCTCGAGCTCAACGCCCAGCGCGCGGCGTCGGCGACGGGCTTTTACCGCGACCTGTTCGTCTGGCATGTGACACCGATGGCGCTGGCCCCTTGGGGGGTGCTGCCCGTGTTCCGGTCCGGCGTGGGCCTGGCGGCGGGTGGTCGCTCGACCGCCACCGGCGGCGCCGAAGATGCCGGCCGACAGGATGTCGGGGACGCCGCCCGACAGGATGTCAGAGACGCCGCCCGACAGGATGTCGGAGACGCCGCCCGACAGGATGTCGGAGACGCCACCCGACAGGATGCCGGAGAGGGCGTCGCCGACGCGCCCTTCGGCCTCGCCTTCTCGGCCATGGGTGCCTTCGCGCCGCCGCGCTGGCTGCCCTCGCTCATCGGCGACCCCGAGCGTGCCATCCTGCATGCCGAGGCGGTCGGCGGACGCAGCGAGGGTGCCATCCAGGATATTCCGGGGTTCGGTCGGCTCGCCAGCCTGCGCGATCCCACCGGCGCGCTGGTGCACATCGCCGACCTGCAAAGACGGCCTGCGCCGGGCGGCCCCGTGGTCGGGGCGGGGCTCTGGGGGCCGGGCGTCACCGATGCGGCGCGCTTTTATGCCCGCCTGCTCGACCTCGAGCCCGTGGTGATGTGGACCGCCGAGGCCACCCCAACCGCGCCGCTCGGCACCGTCGTCGCGCTGATCGAGACCGACGGGACCGCTAGTCTGTGGCTGCACGACGTGGGCTACGAGGTCGCGCCGCCGCGCTGGGTGCCGTATTTCCGTTCCGCCTCGCCCGGCGGCGACGGGCGCCGGGCCGAGGTGCTGGGCGCCATCCCCCAGGTCCCGGTGATCCAGGCGCCGGGGGACGCGGCGACGGGGCCGGGGCCAGGGACGCTCGGCATCTGGAACGATCCTGCGGGCGCTGCCTTCGGCCTGTGCCTGCCGCCGCCGCCGCAGCTTTCGCCGTCTCCGCCAGCGCCCCCGCCAGCGACCCCGCCAGCGACCCCGCCAGCACCCCCGTCACCATTCCCGCCGCCGTTCCCGCCGCCGCCATCCGGGCCATCCGACGATGCCTGACACGCGGCGCGCGGGTTTCCCGTCGCCCGCTCCTTCCCCCTGCCTCCGAGGATCGCCGCCCGTGCCGCTGCAAAACCGCGTAACCCCCGACGGCAGCCTGGTCGCGGCCCCCTGGCGCGGGGCGCTGATGGGCAACCGCGGTATCCTGCACGACGCCGAGGGTCGGATCGGCCGCCGCGCGTGGACGCATCGGGCCTGGGTCGCCTGCGCGCTGTCGTTCCGCGACCGCTGGCGCCCGCCGATGCCGCCCGGGCGCTATACGGCGCTGTTCTTCTGGGACGAGGCGGCCGCCTTCGCCGCGGGTCACCTGCCCTGTGGCGAGTGCCGGCGCGCCGACTTTCGCCGCTTCGCCGAGGCCTGGACCGCCGGCGGTCAGCCGGGCACCTCTGCGCTCGAGCGCCACCGTGCCCTGCACGCGGCCCGGGTGCGGCGCGATCGCAGCCGCGTCACCGTGCGCTGCGATGCCGCCATGCTGGCCGACGGTGGGTCGGACGGCGCCTTCGTTCTGGTCGAGGGCGGGCCCGGGCTGGTCTGGCACGGTGCGCTGCACCCCTGGCGTGCGGCCGGCGGCTACGGCCCGCCTGTGCCCCTGCCCAGCGGTGCGATCACGCTGCTGACGCCGCTGCCCGCGCTGGCTGCGTTTCGCGCCGGCTACCGCCCGGCCGTGCGTCTGGGCTGATCGCCCGGCGCGCGCACCCCACGGGTCCGTGCAAAGAGCGTTCCGGCGACCGGCCGGGATACCGGGCGGTCCGCGGCGCGGCCTAGCGGATCTCGCCGGGGGCCGGGGTCTCCAGATTGTCGAGCTGCGGCAGGCCGATGGCGTGGAAGCCGCCGTCGACGAACAGGATGTCGCCGGTCGTCGAGGCACCGAGGTCCGACAGCAGGTACAGCGCCGCCCCGCCCACGTCCTGCAGCCGGGCGTTGCGGCGCAGGGGGCTGTTGTCCTGCGTGGCCTTGTAGACCCGCCTCGCGCCGCCCACGGCCGAGCCCGCCAGCGTCCGCATCGGCCCTGGGCTGATGGCGTTCACGCGGATCCCCTGCGGACCGAGGTCGTTGGCGAGGTAGCGCACCGACGCCTCCAGCGCCGCCTTGGCCACGCCCATCACGTTGTAGTTCGGCAGCACCCGGGTCGAGCCCAGATAGGTCATGGTGACCAGGGCGCCGCCGTCGGTCATCAGCGGCGCCGCGCGCCGGGCGATATCGACGAACGAGAAGCACGAGATGTCCATGGTGCGCAGGAAGTTGGCGCGCGTCGTGTCGGCAAAGCGCCCGGTCAGCTCGGCCTTGTCCGAAAAGGCGATGGCGTGGACCACGAAGTCGAGGCTGCCCCAGCCATCGGCCAAGGCACCGAAGGCGGCGTCGAGCGAGGCTTCGTCGGTCACGTCCGCGCCCAGGATGTGGGCGGCGCCAACGCTCTCGGCCAGCGGCCGGACGCGGCGCTCGAACGCCTCGCCCTGGTAGGTGAATGCAAGCTCGGCGCCCTGGGCTGCCAGCATGCTGGCCACGCCCCAGGCGATCGAATGGTCGTTGGCGACCCCCATGACGAGCCCGCGCTTGCCGGCCATCAGGCCTTCGCCGCCCGCGCTCGCGGTCCCGATCTGCGCTTTCATCAGAACCTTCCTCCCCTGGCCGTCCGGGCGGGCGCCGCTCGCAAGCACGGTGCCGGGCACCCGCTTCGCCCGAAGGGCCCGGAACCCGCTCCGCCGGAGGCGCCTTCGGCGCACGGGTTTCCGGGGCCTCCGGCCGCCACGGCACGCCGCCGGCTCCGGCGCTCAGTCGCCATGATAGCGGCTCAGCGCCAGCGTCGCGTTGGTGCCGCCGAACCCGAAGCTGTTGCTGATCACCGTGTCCAACCCCGCAGCGTCGACCCGCTCGACCGCCGGCGGCGTCGCCGCGAACGCCGCGTCGACGCTGTCGACGTTGGCCGAGGCGGCCACGTAGTCCCCCTTCAGCATCAGCAGGCAATAGATCGTCTCCTGCACCCCGGTCGCGCCCAGCGAATGGCCGGTCAGCGACTTGGTCGAGGAGTAATGCGGCATCGCGCCCGGGTCGCCGCTCTCGGGATCGGCGCCGAACACCTCGCGCAGCGCCGCCACCTCGCGGTCGTCGCCGACCGGGGTCGAGGTGCCGTGGGTGTTGACGTAGTCGACCTTCCGCTCGCCCAGCGTCGACAGCGCCATGCGCATGCAGCGCACCGCACCCTCGCCCGACGGCGCCACCATGTCGAACCCGTCGGAGTTGGCGCCGTATCCCGTGACTTCGGCATAGATCGTCGCGCCGCGCGCCTTGGCCCGCTCCAGTTCCTCGAGCACCACGACGCCCGCGCCGCCGGCGATCACGAACCCGTCGCGCGCGGCGTCGTAGGCGCGCGAGGCCCGCTCGGGCGTGTCGTTGAACTTGGACGACATCGCGCCCATCGCGTCGAACAGGCACGAGAGCGTCCAGTCCAGTTCCTCGCCCCCGCCGGCGAACACGATGTCCTGCTTGCCCCACTGGATCTGCTCGACGCCGTTGCCGATGCAGTGGGCCGAGGTCGAGCAGGCCGAGGTGATCGAGTAGTTCACACCCTTGATCTTGAACGGGGTGGCCAGCGTCGCCGAGTTGGTCGAACTCATCGTCCGCGGCACCATGAAGGGGCCGATGCGCTTGGGGCCCCGCTCCTTGGTGATGCGGGCTGCATCGAACAGGTTGCGCGTCGACGGCCCGCCGCTGCCCATGATCAGACCGGTGCGCTCGTGGCTGACCTCGCCGTCGGCCAACCCCGCATCGGCGATCGCCTGGACCATGGCGATGTGGTTCCAGGCGGCCCCATCGCCCATGAAGCGGCGCACCCGCTTGTCGACCATCCCCTCGACATCGACATCCGGCTTGCCGTGCACGTGGCAGCGAAAGCCGAGTTCGGCGTATTCGGGCGCGAACACGATCCCCGACCGGCCCGCGCGCAGGCTGGCGTCCACGGCCGCGGCGTCGGCGCCGATGGACGAGACGATCCCAATTCCGGTGATGACCACGCGTCGCATGGCAGTCTCCCGTGTGGAGCGACGCCGCAAGGCGCCGCCTGTCGCAGTGCGCCCCCGGCGCTTGCCGTGTGGGGACGGTGCCGTCGCCGACCGATGCCGGCGCCAGTCTCGTCCCGGCCGTCGCCCGTCGCGCCCCCGGCCGTTGCCGGCGCCTGCCTCGCGCCCGGCCGATCCGGTGCCCGTCTCGCGCCCGGTCTTTGGCGGCGCCTCTCTCGTCCCGGCCGAGGCCGGCGTCTGTCTCGCGCCCCCGGCCGTTGCCGGCGCTCGTCGCGCCCCTGGCCGTTGCCGGCGCCCGTCTCGCGCTAGGCCGATGCCGGCGGCGGTCGCGTTATCGGCGTGTGCCGGCGCTTGTGGACGCCGGCGGTTGTCGGCTCGGTCTCGGTGTCGGCCTCCGCCGGGGCGGGTTTCCAGGCGCTGGTTCGTTTGCGTCGGTCGCTGCGTCTCGGTCCTTGCGCCCCTTTGCTGTTGCGCCCGGCACTGTCGCGCCCCTCGCTGTTGCGACAGTCGCTGCCGCCACAGCCGCCGCGCATCCGTCGCTGCGCCTCGGTCGCGCCTCCGTCTCAGCCGGCGGGGGCCGGGGCGCCGGCCTCGCTGAACAGGCCCACGCGCATGTCCTCGGTTTGGTAGATCACCTCGCCATCGGCGGCCATGGTGCCGTTGGCGATGCACAGCTTCAGTTTGCGGTCGATCACCCGGGTGATGTTGACGGTGTACTGCACCAGGCGGGTGGCGGGCGTCACCATGCCCGAGAACTTGACCGAGCCCACGCCCAGAGCCCGGCCGCGCCCCGGCATCCCGCGCCAGCCCAGCCAAAAGCCCGTGAGCTGCCACAGCGCATCCAGGCCCAGGCAGCCGGGCATCACCGGGTCGCCCAGAAAGTGGCACCTGAAGAACCAGAGGTCGGGCTTGATGTCGAGCTCGGCGACCACCTGACCCTTGCCTCCAGGCCCGCCGTCCTCGGTGATCGAGGTCACGCGGTCGACCATCAGCATCGGCGGCGCCGGCAACTGGGCGTTCCCCGGCCCGAACAGCTTGCCCTCGGCGCAGCGGATGAGATCCTGGTAATCGTAGTGCCCGGCGCGCGCCGTCATGGGCAGCCTCTCGCGTGTCGGTTGGCGGGCGATCTGCGCCGCGGCTCGCGTGCTACCACCGCGCTGCGGCACGCGGCAAGGGCGGGCGCACCGAACCCAGCCGGCCCGCTCGGCGCCCCGCGGGCATGGCCGCGCGCTGCCCGGAAATGGATCAGTCAGGGGCACGCGGCGCGGGGCCCGCTGTCCGCTGGGGCGGCAAAGGCGCCCGTCGGCCCGCGTCAACGCCCCGGCATGCGCCTTTCGGCCCGGCAGGCGGCAGGGGATTTTGCGAACCACCGCAACTTTGTGTTAGACGCAGTCCAGAAGTTCTGGAATGGCGCCGATGCTCAGCACGACGACCCCGACCCCGATGGAACGCGCCCGCGACTGGCTGGCCAGCGCCGGTCTGCGCCCGACACGCCAGCGCGTGGCGCTGGCCGCGCTGCTGATGGGCGACGGCAAGGACCGCCATGTCACCGCCGAATGGCTCTTCGACGCCGCGGCGGAGGCGGGCGAGAAGGTGTCGCTGGCGACGGTCTATAACACGCTGCGCAGCTTTACCGATGCCGGGCTGATCGCCGAGGTCACGGTGGACGGCAGCCGCAGCTACTTCGACACCAATGTCAGCGACCACGCCCATTATTTTTGGGAAGACGAAGGCCGGCTGTCGGATGCGCCGAACGATGCCGTGCGGATCGAGCGTGTCGCCCCGCCGCCCGAGGGGGCCGAGATCGCCAAGATCGACGTGGTCATCCGGCTCCGCCGCCGCGGCTGAGCGGCTGCTCCCGATCCCCGCAACGCGCGCGCCTACTGCAGCCAACGGTTCTGGCGTCGCGCGCGGTCCAGCCGCCGGTCCAGCCCGCGCATCATCCACGTCCGTTCGGGAATGCGCGCGCGCACCTCGGGCGGTGCCTTGGCCATGGCGATGGCCAGGCGCGCGTGCAGCCGCGCCTGCAGCGCGGTCGAGGCCGACCGAAGCTCGGTGAGGCTCGCCTCGACCGCCGCCTGGTCGTAGGGCTCGGTGCGCACGGCCAGCCGCACGGCGCTCTGCGCGGCGCGCCAGCGCACGATGGCGCGCAGGATCTCGGCCCGGTCGGCGGCGAATTCCTGGCGGATGTAGCGTCGTGCCTCGTGCGGGATCCCGCCGCCCATCATCAGCCCCGCGGGACCCGAGGACAGGCGCCCGACCACGACCCCGGCGACGAACAGGTTGACCAGCACCGACACGACCAGACAGCCGAGGGTCAGGTAGAACCAGCGTCGCCGCACCATCAGAGCAGCCCCATACCGTCGATCGCCAGGTCCAGCGGGTCGGCGAACGGATCGGCGAACGCGCCGGTGATGGCGAGCCCCAGCATCTCGCCCGCACCCTGGTCGTAGCCCAGGTTGAAGGCGGCGATCCCCGCCGCCGCCCAGCCGCCGGCCGCCAGCCCGCCCAGCGCCAGCCGCCCCAGGCGCTCGCCCCAGCCGGGCGCGGCGGCACGCACCGGCGGCGAGGGCGCGTGGACCGTCG
>JBCCMW010000199.1:0-7613 GCA_039026175.1 Pseudomonadota bacterium | reverse complement strand
TGCGGGCGTTGTACTCGGCCATCATCATGTCGTTCTCGGCGTCGCAACAGGCCTTGATCAGCGCCTTGTCGCTGTCGGCCTGCTGGTCCCACCAGGCCTTGTTGATGCCGACCGAGAGCGCCGAGCCCGGCTCGTGGAAGCCGGGGTACATGTAGTTCTTGAGGATCTGCTGGAAGCCGAAGGCCATGTCGTTGTAGGGGCCCACCCATTCGGTCGCGTCGATGGTGCCGGCCTGCAGCGCGGGGAAGATCTCGCCGCCCGGCAGGGTCACGGCCGCAGCGCCGATCTGGCGCAGCACCTCGCCGCCCAGGCCCGGCATGCGCATCTTGAGGCCCTTCATGTCGTCGACCGACGTGATCGGCGAGCGGAACCAGCCCCCCATCTGCACGCCGGTGTTGCCGGCCAGGAAGCCCTTGACCCCGAAGCCGGCGGCGAGCTCGTCATAGAGCTCCTGCAGGCCGCCGAAGTGCATCCAGGCTTCCTGCTCGGCCGCGGTCAGGCCCAGCGGCACGGCGGTGATGAAGTTGAAGCCCTTGTGCTTGCCCTGCCAGTAGTAGTCGGCCGCGTGATACATCTCGGCCGCGCCCGAGGACACGGCGTCGAAGCTCTCGAACGCCGGCACCAGCTCGCCGGCGGCGAACAGCTTACACTCGATACGGCCGGCCGAGGCCTGGGTGATCCGGTCGGCGACGCGCTGCGCGCCGGTGCCGAGTCCAGGGAAGTTACGCGGCCACGTGGTGACCATTTTGATCTGCTGCTTGCCCTGCGCGATGGCGGGGGTGGCCAGCGCGGCAGCGCCGGCGCCGACGGTGGTGGCGGTCAGAAAGCGACGACGGTCCATGGATCTCCTCCCCAAGCATGATGTCGGCCGGTTGGGGCCCGGCCGAAGCGGCGCCACAGTTACCCGCTGGGCGCAAAAAGAAAAGAGGCGTTGGGTGGGGGGTGTCCTAGGTCGGGCGGCCGGGTCGGCGCCCCCTGTCGCACGATGGGACGGCTGTCCCGGGCGCTGCGCCCGCAGCCGCCGGCGGCGCTGACCTAGCGGCAGAATCAGCCGTGTCGGATCAGTCGACCAGCGGGTCGCGATGCTCGGCCGCGCGCTTGGCGCGCCACGAGAGGTAATCCTCGAGCCCATCGAAGCGGCGCCACGTGGCCCCGTCGCACAGCTCGAACGGACGGTATCCGACCTTGTAGTGCATCTTGGGCGAGCTCGCGACCCAGTAGCCGAGATAGACGAAGGGCAGGCCCATGTCGCGCGCGATCCTGACGTGATCGAGGATCATATAGGCGCCGAGCGAGCGCGACGTCTCGCTGGGGTCGAAGAACGAATAGACCATCGACAGACCGTCGGCCAGGATGTCGGACAGGCAGCAGGCCATCAGCCGGCGGCTGGGCGGCGGTTGCTGGGCCTCGCCGCGGCGACCGCGCGGTTCGGGCGGCTGCTCCTCGGTCTGCGTGTACTCGACCACGACAGAATTGACGGGTGTCTCGTCCACCATGGCGGCGTAGTCGAGCGCATCCATGTCCGCCATGCCGCCGGCGGCGTGGCGGTGGTCCAGGTAACGGCGGAACAGGGCGAACTGCGCCTCGGTCGCCCAGGCCTCGCAGGTGCGGACCTGCAGGTCGCCGTTGCGGCGGATCAGCTTGCGCTGGGTGCGTGACGGGCAGAAGTCGGCCACGGGGATCCGGATCGACATGCAGGCCGAGCAGCCGACACAGGCGGGGCGGTAGATCACCGACTGCGAGCGGCGGAAACCCTTGAGCGACAGGGCGTTGTTCACCCCCACGGCGTTCGGGCCCTGCAGGGTGGTGAACACCTTACGCTCTTCGCGGCCCTCCAGATAAGCGCACGGCTGGGGCGCTGTCAGATAGAACTGTGCCTTTAGCGCGCTCTCGTGGTGCGACATGCCCAGTCTCTGCCCTCAGCCTCGTCCACAGCCTTGCCGGCCCGACCTTTCGCGATCCGGTGCGACCGGCTCGGGCGCGCCCCAACCCGGTGTCGCCGCAACCCGTAGGCTCAACGATAACAGCCTTTTCGTGCCTGTCACCCGGCGATGGTCTTTTTCACTGAAGCCAACCGATATGGGCCGCTGCAAGGTCGCCTGCGCGCGCGCCCTGGCGCGCCCTCGGGAGCGGTCTGAGGGCGGCCTAGAGCGGGCGGTTGATCACCACGGTCTGCACCAGCGCATCGTGCAGGGTCTGCCCCCGCGCGTTGAGACAGGCGTAGATCACCGAGGCGATCAGCACCGGGATCAGCAGCGACATCGCGGTGAAGGCCACCGTGTGGATCACCGCGGTGGCGCTGTCCAACGGCTCGCCGTCGCGGTCGCGCACCTCGATGCCCATCAGCGCCATGCCCAGCGTTGCCGAACGATCCATCAGCATGGTCGCACGATAGACGATGCCGGTCAGCGCGAACGCCGGTACCAGGAAAAGAAACCCCACACCCAGCGTCAGCAGGCCGATCAGCACACCGATCACCGCGACCCCGCCCAGCAGGATCAGGATGGCGAGCAGGTCCACCGCAAACGCCGCCAGCCGGCGCAGCCGCACGCCGTCGTAGAACTGCGGGTCCGTCGCGGGGTCCGGAAAGCCTGCCATCGCCGTCATGCCGGCCGCCGCGCTCAGGCCGGATCGACGGGGTCGGCGGGTGGGGCATCGGCGGGTGGGGGGGCCGGCGGGTCCAGCCGTTCCAGCGCTGCGACCAGCATATCGGCCCCCACATGGTGCGCCATGTGCCCCACCCCCGGCAGCAGCGTGAGCCGAGCCCGGGGCAGCCGGGTCGCCAGCACGGCCGACTGGCGGTCGACGTCGATAAAGTCGGCGGTGCCGTGGATGATCTCGGCCGGGACCTGGATCGCGGGATAGCGCGGCGCCAGCCCACGCAGCTCGCCGTTCACGTACTGCAGGTCGTCGCGGTTGGCATCCAGCGTCGACTGGCGCAGCGCGAGCGGCGCGCCCACGTAACCGGCATAGCCGACGGGCACCGGTTGGGGGCGGAACACGCGGGCCAGGAAGCGCTCGATCCCGCCTTCCTCGGCGATCGACTTCAGGTATTCGGTGTAGGCCCAGGTCACCACCCCCGTCAGGCCAAGCGCGCTGAAGACCCGGCCGACCCCGCCATAGGGGATGGTGACGCCCGACACCGGGACGATGCCGGCCACGGTTTCGGGCGCGTCGGCCGCCCAGGCCATGGTGACCGCTGCGCCGAACGAGTGCCCGACGACCAGCGAGCGCTCGACGCCGACGCGCGCGACCGCCTCGCGGATCAGTCTGGCCTGGGTGCGCAGCTGCCAGCCGTCCTCGGGGCGGTCGGAATAGCCAAAGCCGGGGCGGTCGACGGCGATCACGGGGCGGCGCTCGGCAATGCGCTGGGCGATCGAAAAGGTGAAATCCCGCAGATTGCCCGAGGCACCGTGGATCAGCACCGCGGGGATGCGCGCGGCGGCCGCCGGATCCTGGGGCGTCGTGCGCCAAAGGTGCATCCGCAGCCCGCCCACGTCGACGAACTCGCCGATGGGCGGGAAGCCGTTCTCGGCCTCGATCATCGAGAAGGGCGAGGCGCAGCCGGCCAGCAGCGCCGCCGCAGCCCCACCGGCCAGCAGTCCGCGCCGCGACAGGCGGTATCCGGGATCGCCACCCGTGCCGCCCCCGGTCGCGTCGCCAGCGCCGACGCCAGTGCCGGGGGTCCGCGCCGGTGCTTGCGGCGCCGGCCGCCGTGATGCCGGGCGCTCGACGCTCCTGCGCGCGTGCATGATCTCCTCCGGAACCGTCCATCCATGGTGCAGCGTGACATGGGGTCCGCCGCCCGGGGCGGCAAGCGCTGCCGCGCCGCAGCCCCGGGGACCACGGGCCCCGTGCCTAGGGTGTGCGGTCGGCGCCGATGCGCGCGATGTCGAAGGGCGCGGTCTGGTAGATCTGGTTGATCCAATTGCCGAACAGCAGAAACGCATGGCTGCGCCATCGGTTCTCGGGCGCCCGCGCCGGATCGCCCGCCGGAAAATAATGGGTGGGCGGCTGGATCGGCGTGCCGCGCGCCACGTCGCGCTCGTATTCGGCCTTCAGGCTCTCGGTGTCGTACTCGATGTGGTTGAACATGTAGAGCGCGCGGTGCGCCGGGTCGTCGACCAGGCAGGGTCCGGTCTCGGGCGCGCTCATCAGCAGCTCCAGCCCCCGTCCCTGCGGCAGATCCTCGGCCCGCACTTCGGTCCAGCGGCTGACGGGCACGGTGAAATCGTCCGAAAAGCCGCGCAGGTAGGGATGGTGGGGCGCCATGTTGCGGTGGCGAAAGCAGCCGAACGCCTTGGCGGCGAGCCCGTGCTTGGGCACCCCGTGGAAGTGGTGCAGCATCGCCTGCGCGCCCCAGCAGATGGCAAAGGTCGCGTGCACGTGGGTCTGGGTCCAGTCGAACACCCGGCCGAGCTCGCCCCAATAGTCGACCTCCTCGAAGGGCAGACGCTCGATCGGCGCGCCGGTGACGATCAGGCCGTCGAACCGCTCGCCCGAGGCCATCGCATCGGCCATGGGGCGGTAGAACGCCTCCATGTGGCTCTGCGCGGTGTTCTTGGACACATGTCCCGTCATGCGCAGCAGCGTCAGCTCGATCTGCAGCGGCGTCGCGCCCACCAGTCGGGCGATCTGCGTCTCGGTCACGATCTTGTTGGGCATCAGGTTCAAGAGCGCGATGCGCAGCGGCCGGATGTCCTGACGCAGCGCCGCATCCTCGGCCATCACCATCACTCCCTCGCGCGAGAGGGTGTCGTAGGCGGGCAGGCTGCGGGGCAGCTTGATCGGCATTTCAGTCGCCTCGTTCGATGGGCTACGCGAGATAAAGGGCAGGCGCCGGCTCTGCAACCGTCGCCCGTGGGCGGCGGATGGCGCGGCGCAGATCCCGCCAACGGCCGAGGCGGGCGCCAGGATCGGTGGTGGGACGCGGCCGCGCTAGTCGCGGCCGCGCGCGCGGATCTGGTCCTTGCGCTGACGATCCGGGCCTATCCGCTCGCGGGGCCGATCCTCTTCGGCATCGTCGGCCAGGCCAGGCCGCAGGGGGTCGGTGGGCGCGGGTTCTTGGTCGGTTTCCTGGTCACTGGGCCGCTGCTGGCCCCGGCAATCCGCGACGGGCGTAACGCCTGCGTCGCGGTCGAGACCGGGGCGCCGGGCCTGGCGGCGGTGTTCATGCCGCTGTCGACCCATGGGCGGTGCCGCGAATATGCGTCTTGCGCGTCGATCCGCTGTTCGTGCCGTCGGCAGTTTCGGCGCTGTCGCCGCGTTTCGCCCTCAGGACCGGGGATTGTGCGCTGGCGGCAATGGCGGGCGCCTAGGCGGCGCGCGTCTGGCCCTGTCGCTCGGCCCAAGCGATTGCGGCGGCACAGGTGCTGAGCCTGGCGGTGGCCGAGCGTCCGCTGCGAGACGGTCATCTGACCGGGCGGATCGGTGGGGCGACCGACCACGTCGCCCCCGGCACGGTGGGCGGGCAGGGACGGCGCGCCTCCCCGGTGTACGGCGACCCGGTCAGCGTTGCCCAGCAGCTGGAGCAGATCAATCAAGGCAACCGGCAGCGCGGTGTTGATTTGCGCGACGACCCGGCGCGCTGCAGGGTCTGGTGCCCGTGAGGCCCCCGCCACGGGGCCAAGCGTCCGCGGTCGCGAGACGCCGGTGGATGCCTTTGCCGAGTGCCCGGCCGAGACGGGCCCCAGTGCCGTGCCGACTGCGATTGCCGCGCCCCAGGCGCCATCACCCCTTGCGAGCGGAGCCCGACCGATGCTGCTGACCCGTCACCCTGCGCCTGCCCTGGATCTTCCGCTTGTCGGCGGGGGGCGTTTTACGCTGGGCGCCGAGGCGCCGGCGGCCTTCACCATCCTGGTGTTTTATCGCGGCAAGCACTGCCCGATCTGCAAAGGCTATCTGGCGTCGGTGCAGGCGGCGCTGGACGAGGCCGAGGCGATGGGCTGCCGCATCGTCGTCGCTTCGATGGATACGGCCGAACGGGCCGAGGCGTCGGTGGCCGAGTGGGAGATCGGCCGGCTGAGCGTGGGCTATGGCATGGACGAGGCGACGGCACGCGCCTGGGGTCTGTACCTTTCGTCGGCGCGCCCAGGCACACAGGAGCCGGCGGTGTTCTCCGAGCCGGGGCTGGCGGTCATCGACCCGGCAGGCACGGTGTACTTTGCCCAGATGCAGAGCGCGCCGTTCACCCGCCCGCCGATCGCCGATCTGCTGAAGGGGCTGAGGTTCGTGCTGGCGAACGACTACCCGGCGCGGGGCGATCTGACCCAGGCGGCCTGATCCGACCCCGCCGCATCCAGCCCGCGGCGCCCACGGTGCCGCGCCCCTGGGGACGTGCGCCTGGGGACGCGCGCCGATCAGGCGGGTGGGCGCAGGGTGGGGCGCACCTCGATCAACGGCTGGGACCGACGCCGCGCACCGCGTGCGGCCCCCGGTTTCCCTTGGGGAACGTGTCGATCGGCGCGCCCCGCAGGTCGGCGTGGGCCGGCACCGTCACCGGATCGACAGCGTCCGCAGGCGCGAGGCGATGGTCCCCGCCGGGCGGAACACGGCGCAGAGATCGCGCTGGACGCCCACGACCGGGCCGACGGCCTTGCCGCTGGCCAGCCCGACCCGGGCGCGCCGCGCGGGCGCATCGGTCGATCATGGCTTTAGCGCGCGCAGGCGGGTGATGTCGGTGGCCACGATCACCCTGTCGGGGATGGCGAGGCACGACGCGACCGACCCACGAGACCCCGACGTGCTGTGCGAACCGCGCCGCCCCGGCGTCCTCCGCTGCGGCGAGCGCGTTCTGCGGCCGCGTCCCGTTGGTCCATGTCCGCCGGGCGCGTCGTTCGCCCCTGTCGGGCCCCGCATCCGCCTGCGTTTCGGAGGTGCCCAGGGGACTACGCATTGGACTGCCCGTGGGACGGACGAGAGGACTCCCGGGCAACTGCCCGGGGGCCGCGCGACGAGCGCTGGATGTGCGTCGTTTTCCACCAACGTCGCATGGGCGGCGCGGAAACCCGCCCTACCTGTCGGATAAGGGAGAGTTGCGGAACGATACCCATGGTAGTGGCACGGCGCAGCGACGGAGAAGCGAGCGACAGGACCCACGGCGGGTTCCTGCCGGCGGCGATGGCGGCGCTTGTGCTGCTGACGGGCTGCGACGACGCGCCCGAGGTGGCGCTCGGCGCGGCGGTCACCCACGACAACGGCCTGGCCGTGCGCCCGCCCCAGGGGTGGGACGTGGCGACGGGGCCCGACGGCTTTACGCTGCAGGGGCCCGGCGATCTGCGCGCGCCCCGACGGCTGGCGCTGCGTCTGGCCGAGGCGGCGCCGCTGGCCGGCGGCCCGGTCGAGCGCGACGGGCGCGGCGCCGAATACACCATCGCAGCCCTGGGCGCGGGTTCGGGCGGGACGCTCTATCGCCTGACCGCCTGGCGCCCGCTGGGCGGTCGGATGCTGGTGATGACCGCCGAACAGCAGAGCGAGGATGGCGAGCCGGCATTCCCCGTCGCCTGGGCCAGCTTCGCGAGCGCCACGGTCGACTAAGCGACCCCGGCCCAGAGCGACCCAGGCCCGTGCGACCCCGGCCCAGAGCGACCCCGGCCCGTGCGACCCCGGCCCAG
>JBCCMW010000198.1:0-7640 GCA_039026175.1 Pseudomonadota bacterium | reverse complement strand
TGAAGAGCCGCGCCTCGCGGGTCCTCAGGTCCATGATCCCGCCGTCGTTCACCAGGTCGTCCCGGACCGATTGGATGAAGCAGGCGTGCGGCTGGGGATGCTCGTAGGCCGAGGTCGAGGCGACCAGCTTGGCCGTGTCCGGATCGACGTAGTAGTGCCCCTGGCTGGGCCCATCGATGCCATAGGCCCAGTGCAGCCCGGTGTTGAACCACTGGGGCGAGTTCGGCGCCGCCATCTGGCGCGCCAGCATGTAGCGCATCTCGTCCATGAAGGCGCGGGCGTCGGCCTCGGCCGTGAAGTAGCCGCCCTTCCAGCCCCAGTAGGCCCAGGCGCCGGCCAGCCGGTCGAACACCTGCTTGGCCGAGGTCTCGCCGCCGTAGCGCTCGTCCCCGGGCAGCGCGGCCAGGGCCTTCTCGTCCGGCACGTGGCGCCACAGGAAGGACGGCACGCCCTTCTCGCGCACCGGCTTCAGCCGCGCGGCGACCCCGGCCTTGCGGAAGTACTTCTGGGCCAGCACGTCGGCGGCCACCTGGCTAAAGGCCGTGGGCACGTCGAAGCCCTCCAGCCGGAACACGGTCGAGCCGTCGGGGTTGCGGATCTCGGACGTCGCCGTTCGGAACGGCACGCTGTCGTAGGGCGATGCGCCTTCGCTGGTGAACCGACGCTCGATCTTCATCTCGGTGTCCCTCGTCCCGTGGCGCACGCGCACCGCTCCCGTGGCCGGGTGTTCGCCCCGCCCGGGCCGCGGCAGACGGCCCCTCCATTCTCTTGTGTTTGCAAGGCGCTGAGGCCCCGTCTGCGGCACGCGCCACCAGATCTAGTGGTCCGCTGCTCACCCGGACACCATTCAATGACTCGCACGGCCCCGTCAACGACATTTGACGATATCGCCACCATATTTGGGGGCCTGTCCAAGGCGAGACGCGATCGGTAGTGCGAGGAGGCTGCCTACCCGCCGCATCGAGGAAAGCGCCTCCGCCCCATGGGCGGGACCCCGGGCCAGGCTAGCGGATGCGTGCAAGGCCGGCGGGCGGGCTCAGTCGAGCGGCCGTTCCTCGCGCCGGACGGGCACAAAGCCGACACGCTGGTAGAGCCCGAGCGCGCGCGGATGGTCCAGCGTGCAGGTGTTCACGGTCACGCACCGTGTTCCCGGCTCGGCCCACGCCGCATCGACGGCCGTGGACAGGAACCAAAAGCCCAGACGCCGGCCAACGGCCTCGGGCATCAGGCCGAAGTAGGCCAGGTCCGTCACGCCCAGGGTGCGGTGATCCAGCATGAAAAAGCCCGCGGGCCAGCCGTCCAGCATCAGCGTGTTGATGCGCACCTGTGGGTCGCCGACGAAGCGCTCGACATCCTCGGCCGGGGCGCGCAGCCAGTCGGTCCAGCCATAGGCCTGGCCGACCGAGCGGTAGAGATAGAGGAACCAGTGGACCGGCGGCGTCTCGGCCCGCAGCACCGCCAGGCGCGGGCCTGCAGGGGCCGGCGGCACCGGCGCACGCGGCCGCTCGCGCATCTCGAGATAGGTGACGGTGACCGTGGCGTCGGCCATGGCCGGCTCAGCCCGCGCCGGTGGCCGGGTTCGGGGCATTGTCGGCCGGACCGGTCGCGACCGAGAGATCCGGGTACATCCCCCACTCGGCCCACGACCCGTCGTAGACCGCATGGCGGTGGTGGCCCAGACGATAGAGCGCCAGCGTCAGGATCGCCGCCGTCACGCCCGAGCCGCAGCTCGCGATCACGGGGCGCGACAGATCCACGCCCGCCGACGCAAACGCCGCGCGCAGGTCGTCCAGCGGCTTCATCGTGCGGTCTTCGTTGAGCAAGCTCGCATAGTGCACGTTGCGCGCACCCGGGATGTGGCCCGAGCGCATGCCCGCCCGCGGCTCGGGCTCGGTCCCCTCGAAACGGCCGGGCGAGCGGGCATCGACGATCTGCTCGTCGCCGAGCTTGACCTGCAGCGCCACCTGGGTGACGTCGCGCACCAGCGAGCCGTCGCGCCGCGCGGTGAAGTGGCGGTCGCGCGGCTCGACAGGCAGATCGTCGACCGGCTGGCCATCGGCGATCCACTTGGGCAGCCCGCCGTCCAGCACCGCGACGTCGGTGTGGCCGAAGACCCGGAAGGTCCACCACACGCGCGCGGCCGAGAACAGGCCCTTCTGGTCGTAGACCACCACCTTGTGGCCGTCGCCGATGCCGAGCGCGCGCACGCGGCTGACGAATTTCTCGACCGGCGGCAACATGTGGGGCAGCGGCGCCTTGTCGTCGGCGATCGCGTCGATGTCGAAAAAGCGCGCGCCGGGGATGTGCGCGGCGTCGTACTCGACGCGCGGGTCCAGCCCCTCGTCCGGCAGATAGTAGGAGCCATCGACCACCCGCACGTCGGGGGCGCCCAGCCGCGCGGCCAGCCACTCCGTCGAAACCAGCGCGTCGTCCTGCATCGCCTCGCCTCCCCGCCGGCCACCCCTGGCGCGTCCCGCAAAGGCCCGCCCTGGGGCCTCGGTGACGCTGCGCCCCGACCCCTACGGCGTGGCCGGTGCGCTGGCAACACCCCGCCCCATCCGCAGTCCCGGGGCCACCGGGTCGTCCGGCTCCGGGATCGCTGGGCGCCCCGCGCCACGCGCTGAGCTCAGGGATGGGGGCGGCGCGCCCCGGTCAGAGCGCCCGGCGGAACGAGAGCTTCTGCCCGGCCAGCCGCTCGCGCGTGCCGACCCAGGCATAGAGCAGCAGCACCGGGTCGCGCTGGCCGACGGTGATGCGATGGCGCCGGCCCGGCGGGTTGAACATCATCGACCCCGGCGCGAACACGCCGTCGTCGTTCTGGCTGACCGTGCCGCTCAGCACGTAGTAGCTCTCCGAGATGTCGTGCGCGTGGGCGGGATAGATGGTGCCGGGCGCGAACAGCACCTGGCCGATGATCACCTCGGGCGTCACTACCGGTCCTTGGGGGCCAGCGAACTCGCACCAGGCGAACTTTTCGACCAGCCCGCGGGGGACCTTGTCGTAGCCATAGAGCCAGGCGAGCTGATGCGACACGTTCTCGATCGCCGTCGCCACCGGCGCCGTGGCGTTGCGCCGGCCAAGATCGAAGGCGCGGCGCAGGTGCTTGTTGACCGGCTTCTGCTCGGGCATCCGCTCGATCACCTGGGTCTCGGGCTTGATCGCCCGGCTGATCGCCTCGCGCACCGTGCGCTGGTGGCCGCGGATCGCCTCGGACCCGCCGGCGCCCGAATTGCGATAGAGTTCATAGATTTCGCGCAACAGATAGCGCCAGTCCGGCACATCGCCGATGCGCCGATCGCTGGTGTCATAGCCCGTGAGTGACCCGTCCATCCCGCTCGCTCCGTCGCCCCGCCTGAGCCGCCCCGCCCGATGAGCGTCGCCCGATGAGCGTCGCCCGCCTGACGGCGCCCCCGCAACTGCGCCCCACTGCCTCACCCGGCTGCTGCGCCGCGGTGCCTGTCGCCGCCGCGCCCCGGTCCAATGGCCGAAGCCGAGGCGCCTAGCACCCAAACGCGCCAGACACATGCTGAATTACGACGGCGGTGCAAAAAATCGCGTCGCAAACGGATCGCAGCGCGGCGGGTCGTCAGGTTGCAACCGATCGCGCCCCGGTCGGGAGAGACTATCCGACGAGCAGGGTCACGCGGCGGTTGCGCTTGCCCTTCTTCTCGATCTTACCCAGCGAAACTGGGCCGCTCTCGCCGGTGCGACGGACGTGGGTGCCGCCGCAGGGCTGCAGGTCGACGGGCGTCGCCCCCTCGCCGATCCGGACCAGGCGCACCCGGCCCTCGCCCATCGGCGGTTGCACCGCCATGGTCTTGACCAGCCCGGGATTGGCCGCGAGTTGCGCGTCGGTAATCCATTCCGTGCTTACCAGGTGGTCGGCGGCGACCAGCGCGGCCAGCGCCGCGTCCAGCGCCCCCTTCTCGCCCGGCGGTTCGGGCATGTCGAAGTCCAAGCGCCCGCGTTCGGCCGCGATCGACCCGCCCGTCACCGGATAGGCCAGCACGACCGACAGCAGGTGCAGCGCCGTATGGCAGCGCATGTGCCGCAGCCGGCGCTCCCAGTCCAGGGTAGCCCGCACGGTCGTGCCGACGAGTGGCAGGCTGGCGGCGATCGAGGTCGCATCGCCCGCGTCGGACGGCTGTGCCAGGTGGGCGATCCCGCCGGGGTGTTTGCGGGTGTCCACGACCGCCATGCTGCCGCCGTCCCAGGCCAAGGTGCCCGTGTCGCCCGGCTGCCCCCCGCCCATCGCGTAGAACACGGTCCGATCCAGGATGACGCCGCCGCCGTCGACGTGGGCGATGACGGTGGCCTCGCAGTCGGCCAGATAGGCGTCGTCGCGGAACAGGGGCTCGGTCATCGCTCTCTCCTTGCGTCGGCGGAGGGGCGAGGGCGCCCGTTCGCGAGGCGGCCGTCAACCCTGCTACGCGCGGGATCGCCGCCGGCGCGACCGACGCAGCCGGGCCGGCGGCGACCGCCGGGGCGCAACGTGTTCTGCCCGTCGGCTCTGCCTGGCGATCGATGCGGATCGGGTATCGGTGGCGAACGGCCACGCGCGGCGGAAGGAATGCGTTAGGGGAATCGGCGATGCTGAAAGCAGGGCGGGTGGGGGGCCCGGCTATGCCTCGAAACGCTACCTTACGGCCCAACGCGAGGGCGGGTCGGGGTCCAGCTCTGCCTGAAAACGCTGCCCTACGGCGCAGCGCGGGCGGGTGGGGCCCGACCCTACCTGAAAACGCTACCCTACGGCGTAGCTCGAGGGCGGGTGGGGCCCGGCTATGCCTGAAAACGCTTCCTGACGGCGCAGCGCGAGGGCGGGTGGGGGTCCGGCTCTGCCTTAAAACGCTATCCTACGGCGCAGCACGGGGGCGGGTGCGGCCCGGCTATGCCTGAAAGCGCGTCGTGACGGCGCAGCGGGATGGCGGGTGGGGGCCCGGCTGGGCCTGGCACCGATACCTGACGGCGGAGCGGGCCTGCCTCAGCCCTCGTTTGAGATGCGGCAGCGCGATCCAAGCACAATCCCGTCGCGCGCCCGCCCGGGCCGCGCGTCGCTGCAGCCCGCGCCGCCCCTGCCTCTGCCCGCACCAAAGGGTCGACCCCGAACGCAATCAACACAGTCCCGACGCCCTGCCGTTGCCGCGGGCGACCCTCAGCGGCCGTCGCCCTCGCCATCCGACAGTGCCGGCTCGGCGCCCGCTGGCGCCCGCGCGCCCAGCGCACCGCCGTGGCGCGCACCCGACCGGCCCCCAAGCACGTCCCCAGGCGCGTCCCCAGATGCGTCCCCAGATGCGTCCCCAGATGCGTCCCCAGATGCGTCCCCGGGCGCATCCCCGGGCATCTCGCTGCCTCTCCCTGCTGCGGCAGCGCCGGCCAGCGAGATCTGCGTCGACTGGATCGGCACGGCGATCCCCGCCTCGCGGAACCGCTCGTGGATCGCAAAATGGAAATCCGACTGCGCGTTCAGGATCCAGTTGACGTCGCGCAGCACCGCGCGCACCTCGAACAGCATCGCGTAGTCGTTGTAGCCGCGGAACAGCACGAAGGGCTGCGGCCGCCGCAGCACCAGCGGGTGGGCGCGCGCGATCTCCAGCATGATCCGCTCCACCTGGCGGGGATCGGCGTCCATGCCCACCCGGATCGCCACAATGATGCGGCCGTTCAGGTTGGTGTGCGTCCAGTTGATCACCGTCGAGGAGATCAGCTCGGCGTTCGGTACGATCAGCGAGGCACGGTCGAACGTCTCGATCACGGTCGAGCGCACGTTGATCCGCTTCACATAGCCCATGCCCGAGGGCAGCTCGACCCAGTCGCCCGCCTTGATCGGCCGCTCGATCAGCAGGATCAGGCCCGAGACGAAATTGTTCACGATGGCCTGCAGCCCGAAGCCGATACCCACCGACAGCGCGCCCGCCACGATGGCGAGGTTCGAGAGATCCAGCCCCGTCGCCGCGATCGCCGCGAGCACGGCGACGGCAAAGCCGGTGTAGCCCACGCCCGCCGTGATCGCCGCACGCCCGCCTGCGTCCAGCCCCGTCAGCGGCAGGACCGAGCGCGACAGCACGGCCTGGGCCAGGCGCGACACCAGGTAGACGAGCGCGAACACCACCAGGAAGGCCAGGAAATCCAGCGGCACGATGCGAAACTCGCCGATCGTCAGCCCGGTCTGCACGGTCTGCCATGCAGCCACCAGATCGCGCGGCCGCGCCCCCCAGATCAGCGCGATCAGCGGCACCGCAGCGGCGATCAGCGTAAAGCCCAGCAGCACCGGGATCAGCCGCAGCCGCCGTGCCTCGGCCCCCTGCGCCGCGTGGCCCGCACCGGCGTCGCGGGGCTCCAGCGCCGCCTCGACCGCCGAGCGCACGATCGCGAACAGCAGGACGAACACGCCGATCAGGCTGGCCGTCGCAAGCGGGTTGTAGAACAGAAAGCGCGATGCCGCGAAGTAGCCCGCCAGCGCCGTCAGCGGCGCCAGCACCGCCACCGCCAGCAGCGTGTAGCGCCCCGCCGTCAGCAACATGGGCGCGATCCCGGGACGCTCGGGCTCGGCGTCGGCGTCGTCCTCCGGCTCGGGCGTCGGGTCCTTGACGGGCACCTGGGCGCCGATCGCCCGCTCGAAGCGCCACAGGCTGACGCCGCCCACCGCCAGCAGCGCCAGGTTGACGATCTGCACCGCCTCGATGCCGACCTGCAGCCCGCTCGCGCTGCCCACCAGGATCCGGTCCAGCCCGAAGATCGCGGCCAGCACCACGGTCCAGCGGAAGGCCGACGCAGCACAGCGATCGTCCAGGCCCGAGAGCCGCAGCGCCGGGATCAGCGGCGCGAAATAGGCGCTGGCCAGCGCCGAGGCACAGATGATCAGCAGCGCCACGCCGCCTAAGCCACGCAGCGCCGTGATCCCCACAGGCCCCAGGAGGCCGCTGGACAGCACCACGGTGACGATCACACCCACCACCACGCTCGGCACCGCCAGCCGCGCCAGCGCCAGCCCGATGCCGAGCGCGATCTTGCGCGCGGGGCTCATGCCCTCGATCACCCGGTACGACAGCGCGCCCAGGACGCTGCGCCGCAACCAGATCAGAAACGCGCCGGCCAGCAGCGCGACGGCCAGCGGCACGGCCAGCCGCAGCGCCAGCGACACCGGCGCCCGGGCCGCATCCTGCAGCCGGGTCGTGATCTCGGCCCCGATGGTCGAGACCAGCCGGCCGAGGTCGCGCGCGCCGTCGCGCATTTGCCCGGGCAACAGCGGGACAGGCTGTCGGGTCAGCAGCCGCTCGGTCGCCAGTTGCCGACGCACGACGTTGATGCGGTCGATCAGCGCCGAGGCACGGGCATCGGCCCGGTCCAGCCGCAGCGCCAGCGCCTCGATGTCGGCCAGCCGGACGGTCAGCGCGCCGCGCTCGCGGGCGATGCTCTCGTCCTCGGTCTCGCCCTCGGCAGGCGGCGGGCCCAGCGCCTCCAGCTGCCGGCGCAGCGGCAGCATCTCGGCGTCCAGGCGGCTGCGCAGCGGTGGGATCTCGGCGCGCTGGTTGACCAGCATCTCGAGCGCCGGCTCGATGGTGGCAAGGTCGATCTCGCGGGTTTCGAGCTCGACCTCCAACCCCGTCGCCTCGGCATCGTAGGTGGCCAGCAGACGCGGG
>JBCCMW010000197.1:0-7652 GCA_039026175.1 Pseudomonadota bacterium | reverse complement strand
GGGGGTCGCGGGGGGCGCGCCTGCGGGGGGGGCGGCTTGGGGGGGCGCGGCCTGGGGGGGCGCGGCATGGGGGGGCGCGGCAGCGGGGGGCGCGGCATCGGGGGGCGCGGCATCGGGGGGGCGCGGCTTTGGGGGCGCGGCATCAGGGAAAGATCGGCGGCGCGGTCAGCCCCTCTGTCTCGTCGAAGCCCAGCATCAGGTTGGCGCAGTGCATCGCCATGCCCGCCGCCCCCTTGACCAGATTGTCGAGCACCGAGACCAGCACCGCCCGCCCCGGCCGCCGATCCGCCGCCACGCCCAGATGGCACAGGTTCGAGCCGCGCACGTGGCGCGTCGCGGGCATCTCGCCAAACGGCAGCACCACCATGAACGGCTCGTGGCGATAGGCGTCGAGCCAGGCGCGGTGGATCGCCTCCGGCTCGCCGCGCACATAGACGGTCGCCAGGACGCCGCGGCTGAACGAGCACAGATGCGGCGCAAAAGTCACCCCCACCGGCCGGCCCGCAGCGGCGCCCATCTCCTGGTCGAACTCGGCGAGGTGGCGGTGGCGCGCCACGCCGTAGGGGTGCACGCCGTCGGCCACCTCGCCGTACAGCATCGCCTCCTTGGCCGATCGCCCGGCGCCCGAGGCCCCGGCCTTGAGGTCGATAATGATGTCGTCGGGGTCGATCACGCCGGCCGACAGCAGCGGCAGCACCGGCAGATTGGCGGTCGCCGCGTTGCAGCCGGTCGCCGCGACCAGCCGCGCGCCCCGGATCGCCTCGCGATACCGTTCGGGCAGGCCGTAGACCGCTTCCTGTTGCAGCGCCAAGGCCCGATGCGGCCGGCCGTACCAGGTCTCGTAGACCGCCGCGTCGCGCAGCCGGAAGTCCGCCGACAGATCGACAATCTTAAGATCGCGCGGCATGGCCGACACGATTTCCTGCGTCGTCGCGTGGGGCAGCGCGCAGAAGGCAAGGTCCATCTGCGCAAAATCGACATCGGCGATGCGCACCAACGTCGGCAGCGCCAGATGGCGCAGATGCGGAAACACCGCGCCCATCGCCTCGCCCGCGCGGCGCTCGCCGGTCAGCGCGGCGACTTCCATGTACGGATGCTGAGCGACCAGGCGCACCAGGTCGGCGCCCGCATAGCCGCTCGCCCCCAGGATCGCCACCTGCGCCTTCTGCATCTTGCCTTCTCCGCAACGCCGCCCTCTGCGCGGTCCGGCTCATAGGCCGCGGTTGGCAGGGCTGTAAATGCCGGTGGTGCGACGGTTTGGTCTGCTGTGGCGCGGTCAGCCCAGGTAGAGACCCGGCGGCGCCTCGGCCAGCTCCTTGGGGCCCAGCGCATAGGTTCGCTGGCGCAGGTGTTCCATCAGCCCGCGGGCGTCGCGCTGGCGCTTCTCGATCTCGACCCGCGGGATCGGGTCGCCGACGACCAGCCGCACGGCGCTGTCCACCCGGCTGTCGAACTCGTTCAACAACAGCGCCGTGCGCAGCGTCGCGGCCAGATGGCTGGCGATCTGGAACACGCGGCTGTTGGCGCCCTCGAAATAGATCGGCACCACCGTCGCATTGGATTTGGCGATCATCTTGGCGGTGAAGGTCTTCCACGTCGGGTCCGACGCGCGCCCGAACGGTTTGGCCGCGGTCGAGACCGTGCCACCCGGAAAGATGCCGATCGCCCCGCCGGTCGCCAGGTAGCCCAGCGCCTGTTTGCGGGTCTCGATGTTCACGCGCTGGGCGGCTTTGGTCTCGCCAAAGTCGATGGGCAGGATCACGTCCTTCAAATCGTCCGCCCGGCGGAACACCACGTGGGCGATGATCTTAAAGTGCGGCCGGCTGACCGACAGCAACTGGCCCAGCGCCAGCCCGTCGAGAATGCCGTAGGGGTGGTTGGCGACCACGATCAGCGGCCCGTCGCTGGGGATGCCCGCCACGCCGTTGCCGCCCACGTCCAAGGTGATGCGATAGCGCTCGCGCATCACCTCCCAAAAATTCCGCCCCGCCGCGACGTCGCGGTCGTACCCGTCGGCCAGGCGCAGCAGCCGCGGCCGCCCCGTCAGGTTTTCGATCGACCGGATGACGGCGCGCGAGGCGCGCGAGCGGCCGTAGAACGAATAGCTGATGTCGCGCGGGGTCATCCCGTCGGAGCCGTCGCGCGCGCCGAGACCCAGACGCAGGCGACGCTTCAGCCGCGTACCCTCGCCCTCGCCCTCGCCCACGGCCTCGTCGGCCGTTGCGACCGCGGCGTCGGCCTGGGACAGCGCTCGGGCGGCCTCGGCCACCTCGGCGGCGCCAGGAGCCTTGCCGCCGCCGCCGCGCGGCCCGCCGCCTTCGCCCATGCCGGCGCTGCTCACATCCAACCCCCTCGGGCCTGCTGGCATCTTCTGGGAGCGATATGATTAGTGATCCGTTAGCGCGCTTGCAATGCGCGCGGCCCCTGCGTCAGCCCCGATACCGCGTGCCGCCGGCCGAAAAGGGTAGCGACGCCGCGCGTTGAAAGCCGGCGCCCCGGTCTCTATGCCAGGGGCGAATGGCGAGGAGGGCCATGGTCATGGGCGTGGAGACCGGGGGCGACGTTGCCTGGGGCGTGGATGCCTGGATCGCGCTGGTTCTGTTTGCCGGCGCTGCTTTCGCCGCCGCCTCGGCCGGCGCGCTGTTTCCGCCGGGCGAGTGGTTCGAGCGGCTGAACCATCCGTCATGGCGTCCGCCCAACTGGCTGTTCCCGCTGGTCTGGACCCCTCTCTACATCATGATCGCCGCGGCCGGTTTTTTGGTGTGGCGCCAAGAGGGGTGGAGCGGGGGCGCCCTCGCGCTGGCCGTGTATTTCATCCACCTCGGCTTCAATTTTGCCTGGTCGGCGGTGTTCTTCGGGATGAAACGCATGGATCTGGCGCTGCTGGAGGTCGGTGCGCTCTGGCTCTCGATCGCGGCCACGATGGCGCTGTTCTTCCCGATCTCGGCCACGGCAGGCTGGTTGCTGGCGCCGTACCTTGCCTGGGTCAGCTTCGCGGCCTTTCTCAACTGGACGATGATCCGGCTCAATCCCGGCGGTGTTGCATGAAACTACTGATAATCGGCGCGTCGAAGGGTATCGGCCGCCGGACGGTCGAGACGGCGCTGGCGCGCGGGCATACGGTGCGGGCCATGGCCCGCAAGATCGACGCCCTGCAGGTCGAGCACGAGGCGCTGGAGAAGGTGAGCGGCGACGCGCTGGATCCTGCCGCCGTGGCATCGGCGCTGGAGGGCGTGGACGCGGTCATCCAGACGCTGGGGATCGCCATCAACCGCTCCACGGTGCTGGAGCCCGTCACCCTGTTTTCGGACGCGACTCAACTGCTGCTGCAGGAGATGGCGACCGCCGGGGTGCGTCGGCTGATCGTAGTCACCGGGTTCGGCGCGGGCGACAGCCGGATCGCGATGAGCGCGCTCGAGCAGCTCTTCCACGGCGCAATCCTGGGCAAGATCTACGCCGACAAGTCCCGCCAGGAGGCGCTGATCAAGGCCTCGGACACCGACTGGACCATCGCGCGCCCGGTGATCCTGACCAACTTCAAGGCGTCGGGCCGCTATCAGGTGCTCGAGACCGAGCCTGTCTGGCGCAACGGCCTGATCAGCCGCGGCGACACCGCCGACTACCTGGTCAAGGCGGCCGAGGACCCGGACGCCATCGGCAAGGAACCGGTCCTGGTACGGGGCTGACCACACCGATCGATACCATTTGATCTCGATAATGATCTGAGGGGATCAAAAGCGCGCCCCGCCTGCATAAGAGAAGATGATCGCCCTCTGCACCGCAGCCTTCCGGCGATTTTTTTGTCGAGAGCCTGCTCTTTCCAAGTGACCCCGAGATGGGTCTTCATCGCCATCCTTGTCTGACGGCGGGGTGCGGCATCGGGGCGTTTTCGGTCGCGCTCTCGCCGTACTGGATCGGTGCTGATCCAAAGGATGCGCACCTAAGTTCCTTGCTCTCCCCGTCCTCTCATCTATTCAGCGCAGGCGTCGGAGCCATCACAGCCATGCTGGCGCGCGAACGATGACACGCCAACGCAAACGCCGAGGGCGAGACCGTCGCCAGCCCCGCCCCATGCGTTCCTACGGCAGTTTTGCTGGATCAGCGCTTCGAGAATTGGAAGCTGCGGCGGGCTTTGCGTTTGCCGTACTTCTTGCGCTCGACCACGCGGCTGTCGCGGGTCAGGAAACCGGCGGCTTTTAACGACGGGCGGAGTTCGGGGTCGTAGAGGCCGAGCGCCTTGGAGATCCCGTGCTTGACCGCACCCGCCTGGCCCGACAGACCGCCGCCCTTGACCGTGCACATCACGTCGAACTGGCCGGCCACGTTGGCCACGCGGAAGGGCTGGTTGATCACCATCTGCAGCACGGGGCGAGCGAAATAGGTGTCCACCTCCTTGCCGTTCACCACCACGCGGCCCGCACCCGGCTTGACCCACACGCGGGCCACGGCGTCCTTGCGCTTGCCGGTGGCATAGCTGCGGCCCAGGCTGTCGCGCACCGGCTCGCGCGGGGCCTGCACCTCGACCGCCATGCCGTCCTCGCCGCCCTGGTCGGCGACCGCTTCCTTGAGCTGGTCGAGCGACTTGATATCTTCGGCCATCAGGTAGCGCTCCCGCGGTCGGACTGGGTGTTCTTGGGGTTCGCGCCGGCCACGTCGACGCTGGCGGGCTGCTGCGCCTCGTGCGGGTGCGCGCCACCGGGATAGACGCGCAAGTGCGTCAACTGGCGCCGCGTCAGCGGGCCGCCCGGCATCATGCGCTGCACGGCCTTGTGGATCACCCGCTCGGGGAAACGGCCGTCCAGCAACTGCTCGGCAGTCCGGCTCTTGATGCCGCCGGGGTGGCCGGTGTGCCAGTAGTAGGTCTTCTCGCGGCGCTTGTTGCCCGTCAGCTTGACCTTCTCGGCGTTGATGACGATCACGTTGTCGCCCATGTCCATGTGCGGCGTGAACGTCGCCTTGTGCTTGCCGCGCAGGCGCATGGCGACGATCGAGGCGAGGCGGCCGAGCACGACACCCTCGGCGTCGATCAGCACCCAGTCCTTTTGGATATCCGCCGGTTTCGCGGAGTAGGTCTTCATCGCGGTCTCCCGGATCGAACAGGCGCGCCGTATGCGCGGGCGCTTCGATTTTGTCAACAGTGATGCGAAAATCGAAACAGTGATGCGAAAATCGCATCAGTGAAAACAGCAGCTTAGCAATGGGGTATCAGAAAACCCCAATCAGCGGGCGGGCGGGATGCTGTAGGTTACGCTGGCCTGGGCCACCGGACCCTCGATGCCGGCCTGGGTGAGCAGCACGTCGCCCACGGCCAGGCTGCGGCCCAGCTTCAGGATCCGTGCCTCGCCGATCAGATCGCTGGGTCCGGGCTTGCGCATAAAGTTGATGGTCAGCGACGTGGTCACGGTCATCGCCTGACGCCCGATCATCGCGAGCACCGCGCCGTAAAACGCGCAGTCGGCCAGCGCGAACATCGAGGGGCCCGAGACCGTGCCCCCCGGGCGCAGGTGCCGCTCGGCCACGATCAGGCGCATGGTACAGCCCATCGGCGCCACCCGCTCAACGGCGAAGTCGCCCCGCACCTGGGGAAACACGGTGTCCAGAAAGGCGGCCAGTTCCGCCTCGTCCATCACTGTCATCCGTGCGGCCCCGGCCATTGGCGCCCCCCTTTCGGTGCTTCGCGTCCCCCGGTCTTTGCCACCGCCCCCGCCGCGGGGCTAGATTGCGCGGGCAACGGCGCGCGGGAGGGCAGACGATGGACGGAGCAAAGGGCGGACCGGCGATCGACGGCGAGGACCGGCTGCTGCACGTCGCGCTGGCCGAGCGGGTGGCGACGATCACGCTGAACCGCCCCGCCCAGTTGAATGCGCTGTCCACCGATCTGATGGCCGAGCTTGCCCGGGCGCTGGACGCGATCGAGCGGGATGACGGCGTGCGGGTCGTCGTGCTCCGCGGCGCGGGGCGGGCGTTTTGCGCCGGCCACGATCTGGCCCAGGTGCAGGCGATGCGCGCAGGTCCCGATGGCGGGCGCGCGGCGTTCGAGGCGCTGTTCGCCCAGTGCACGGCGCTGATGACGCGGCTGCCGCGCCTTCGCCAACCGGTGATCGCCCAGGTGCACGGCATCGCCACCGCCGCGGGCTGCCAGCTCGTCGCGTCGTGCGACCTGGCGGTGGCGGCCCAGAATGCGCGCTTCGGCGTGAACGGCGTCAACATCGGGCTGTTCTGCTCGACGCCCATGGTGGCGCTGTCGCGCAATCTGGGCCGCAAGCGGGCGTTCGAGCTGCTGTCGACCGGGCGGTTCATGGGGGCCGAGGAGGCGGTCGAGGCGGGCCTCGTCAACCGCGCCGTGCCGCCCGAGGCGCTGGAGGACACCGTCCAGGAGCTGGCGCGCACCCTGGCGGGCAAGCTGCCGGTCGCGCTCCGCCACGGCAAGCGGGCGTTCCACGAACAGGCCGAGATGCCGCTGGACCAGGCCTATGGCCACACCGGCCGGGTGATCGCCGAAAACCTGATGGACGCCGCCACCGCCGAGGGCATCGCCGCATTCCTGGAAAAACGCCCGCCGCGCTGGGACTGAGCGTGCCGAGGCGGCTTAGGCGCTGAGCCGCGTCGCCGGCGGATAGGCCATCACATACGCGGTCGAGACCAGCGCACCGGCTAGCGCCAGCCCGCCGGCCTGGTGCCAGATCGCGATCTCCAGCGGCGCTGCGTGCAGGACGGTCGCGATGCCCACCACGGTCTGCGCCACCAGGATGCCGGCCAGCGCATAGCCGTGCCGCCGGATCGCCCGTTCGCTGCGCCGGATCAGCCGCCACGCGATCACCAGGCCCAGCGCCAGCGTGACATAACCCAGCTTGCGGTGAATGAACTGCACAAGGCCCGGGTTCTCGAAGAAATTGGTCCAGAACGGCTCCAGATCGAAGGCCGACGCTGGGAAGAGCTGGCCCGACATCAACGGCCAGTCGATGTAGCTCTGCCCCGCATCCACGCCCGCGACCAGCGCGCCGACCAGGATCTGCACCCCGACGAGCCCGCTGAAGGCCAACACGAACGCCCGGCCGCCGACGCGCCTGCGCCGTGCCTGCATGGCCTCCGTCTCGGGCAGCGCGATCCGCCGCGCGAGCCAGATCAGCATCGCGAAGATCACGAAGGCGACGCCCAGGTGGATGGCAAGGCGGTACGAGGCGACGTCAAGCCGCCCGGCGCCGCTGTCGACCATCCACATCCCGATCACCGCCTGCACGCCGCCCAGCGCCCCCGGCAGCACCAGCCACGCTGTCCACCCCGGCGGCACCGCGCGACGCACCAGAAACGCGGCCAGACCGATGCCCCACACCAGCCCGATCAGCCGACCCAGCTGGCGATGGCCCCATTCCCACCAGAAGATCGGCTTGAACTCGGCCAGCGTCATGGCGCTGTTCTGCACCTGAAACTCGGTCGTGGTCTTGTAGTCGTCGAAGGCCGCGGCCCAGTCGGCGTCGGACAAGGGCGGCAGCGCCCCGATCACCGGATGCCAGCTGGTCATCGACAGGCCGCTGTCGGTCAGCCGCGTCAGCCCACCAACCATCACCATGACGGCGACCAGGGCCGTCAACGCCCACAGCCAGGCGGCGATCGCCCAACGCGCGCCGCGACCCGTGCCCGCGCTGCCGCCG
>JBCCMW010000196.1:0-7683 GCA_039026175.1 Pseudomonadota bacterium | reverse complement strand
CGCGCGGTTTCAGGGTGAACAGGTAGAAGACTTCGCTCTCGCCCCCGGCCGTCTCGCCCTCGCCCTCGTCCCCGCTCTGGCGTGTGCCCGGCGCTTCTGCCGCTTCGTCCGCGACCGCGGGGCCGCCGTCGATGGGCGCCGGCTCGGCCTCGACGGCAGTTTCGGCCGCCTCGGCCACGGCGACGGTTTCGGCCGCCTCGGCCACAGCGGCGGTTTCGGCCGCCTCGGCCACAGCGGCCGTTTCGATCGCCTCGGCCACCGCGGCCGGTTCGATCGCCTCGGCCACGGCGGCCTCCGCGGCGGGCGTCATGGCGTCGGACAGTGTCTCGGCTGTCGGGGCAGGCGGCACCTCGGGGGCGTCCGCTGTTCCTGCCGGCATGCCGGCCACGGCGGCCGGTGCCTCGGCCCTTGCCGTATCGTCGCTCGCGGCCGCGGAGACGCTCTCAACCGTCTGGGGTGTGGCTTCCTGGATCTCTTCGGCGGCGGCCGCCGGCGTTGCTTCTGAGGGCGCGCTCGGAGGGGCCGTGTCGGGGGCCGTGTCGGGGGCCGTCCCTGGGGCCATCCCTGGGGCGGTTCCTGGGGCCGGCAGCCCTGCTTCCGCATCGTCGGGCGTTGTCACGTCCGCCTCGGCCCCGGTCGCCGGGGCGGCGGCATCGGGTGTGAGCGCTGCAACCGTTGCAGGCTCGGAAACCGCCGTCTCGGGCGTCGCCGTCTCGGGCGTCGCCGTCTCGGGGGTCGCGGTCTCGGGCGTCGCGGTCTCGGGAGTTGCCGTCTCGGGGGCCGCCGTCTCGGGCGTCGCCGTGTCGGGGGTCGCCGTCTCAGGGGGCGCGATCTCGGGGGACGCCGTCTCAGGGGCCGCGGTTTCTGGGGACGCCGTCTCGGGCGCCGCGGTTGCTGGAGCCGCTGCCTCCGCCGGCGCTGCCTCGGGGACGAGCGCTTCTGGCGTCGCGGCCTCCGCGGCCTGGGTCGCGGGGGGGGATGGCGGCGTGGGTCGGCGGACGGTCTTGGGGCGCTCGCCGCGCTCGCCCTGATACCCGAGCCCGTCCATCATCTCGGCGAACTGCTCCAGCGTGCAGCCGGTGATCGACAGCATGTCGGGCGTCGCCTCGAAGCCCGCCCGGGCATCCATCGGCCGCAGCATGTCGGCCAGCCGCTCCAGCATGTCGATGCGCAGCGCCCTGGGCCCGGCGACGCGGTAGCCCGCCTTGGTCCAGTAGCCCGCCGACTGACCATGCTCCACCGGCACGGTGACCTGGCCCGGCGGCGGCGGCGCGGGGATCGCCTGCAGCCCCTCCCACAGGCCCCAGAGCACCAGGCGCAGCCGCGTCGGCGCGGGCTTGAGGAGGAGCGGCATGAACACATGGTGCTGGCCGAAGCGGACCCCGTGCTTGCGCAGCTGAGCCCGCTCGTCCTGGCCCAGCGCCTTGACGTCGTCGGCGATGTCGCGCCGGGGCAGGATGCCCAGCGCCTCGGACAGCTGGAAGGCGACGCCGCGGGCGAGGCCCGTCACCGCCTCGTCGCCCTGCATCGCCAGCATCGGCTCGAACAGTGCCTTGGTGCGCCGGTCCAGCCAGTGGCCAAGGCGGCGCTGCACCTTCTCGGCGACCTGCGGGTCGGCGATGTCGTCGACGAAGACGCGAATGGCGGGCGCCAGGATCGCGTCGCCCTTCTCCAGCGCGCCCACGGCATCGGTCTGCCACATCAAGCCGCCCTGTTCGGTCAGCGCGATCTCGCCGTCCGGCGCGTTGTAGAGCTTGTCGGCCCGGCGGTTGAGCTCGGCCTGCAGCGCCGCCAGCGAGGCCGACTGCAGCACCTTGCGCTCGGCCCCCACGGCGCTTTCGTCCGCGGTGAAGCGAAACCCGTCGAGACGGCCGGCGAACTCGCCCTCGACCGTGACCTCGCCGTTGTCGTTGACCTCGGCCACGAGGCGCTCCTTCTGTTTCAGCCGGCGCATCAGCACCGAGGTGCGGCGGTCGACGAAGCGCTGTGTCAGCCGCTCGTGCAGGGCGTCCGACAGCTTGTCCTCGACCGTCCGCGTCGTCTCCCTCCAAGCCGCCGGATCGTCCAGCCAGCCCGCCCGGTTCGCGACATACGTCCAGGTGCGGATGTACGCCAGCCGTTTGGACAGCGCGTCGATATCGCCGTCCGTCCGGTCCAGCCGGTCCACCTGTCCTGCGATCCAGTCCGAGGGTATTACTTCGGGACCCGCGGCCAGAAAACGGAAAATGCGTCCGATCAGTGCTGCGTGATCGCCGGTCATGACTTTTCGGAAATCGGGGATCTGGCAGCAGTCCCACAACAGGCGGATGCGCAGGGGGTGATCGGCCAGCCGGCGCACCTCGTCGTCGGCCTGCATCAGCCGCAGGGTGGCCAGATCGTCGGCCTCGCGCGCGCGGATCAGATCCTGTGCCTCGGGCGGACGCTCCAGGCTGGCGACCAGCCGGTCCAGCGTGCCGAACTCCAGCGCGCCGTTGCGCCAGTGCAGCTTGTCCAGCGGCTTGAAACGGTGGTTCTCGACCGCCTCGACCAGCTCGGGGTCGAAGGCCGGGACCTCGCCCGTCACGCCGAACGAGCCGTCCTTGGTGTAGCGCCCGGCGCGCCCGGCGATCTGGCCGATCTCGTTGGGCATGAGGGTCCGGTGGCGGTGGCCGTCGAACTTGGACACGCCCGCAAAGGCGATGTGGTCGACGTCCAGGTTCAGCCCCATGCCGATCGCGTCGGTCGCGACAAGGTAGTCGACGTCGCCCTCCTGGTAGAGCCGGACCTGGGCGTTGCGCGTGCGGGGACTGAGCGCGCCCATCACCACGGCCGCGCCGCCCCGCTGGCGGCGGATCAGCTCGGCGATGGCATAGACCTGGTCAACCGAAAAGGCGACGACCGCGGTGCGGGGCTTCAGGCGCGAGAGCTTGCGCGGCCCGCCGTAGCTGAGGGTCGAGAACCGCTCCATCGACATGAAGCGCGCCCGGGGCACCAGCGAGGCGATGCGCCCGCGCATGACGTCCGAGCCCATGAACAGCGTCTCGCGCCGGCCGCGGGCGTGCAGCAGCCGGTCGGTGAAGACGTGGCCGCGGTCGGGGTCGGCGCAGAGCTGGATCTCGTCGACGGCGACGAAGTCGGCCAGCCCGTCCAGCGGCATCGCCTCGACGGTGCAGACCATGTACTGCGCGCGGGCGGGGACGATTTTCTCCTCGCCGGTGATCAGGGCGGCGGCGTTGGGCCCGCGCTTGGCGACCACGCGGTCGTAGACCTCGCGCGCCAGCAGCCGCAGCGGCAGGCCGATCACGCCGGTGCGGTGGGTCAGCATGCGCTCGATGGCGTAGTGCGTCTTGCCGGTGTTGGTGGGGCCCAGCACGGCGGTGATCACCGGGTCGTCGGCGGGCGCCATCGCCGGGGTCGGCGCCGGGTCCGGCGGTGTGGGCGCGCGGCCGCGGCGGGCGGCAATCTCGGCCTCGACGGCCGCGCGGCGGGCCTCGCGCTGGCGTGCGGCGCCGGGATCGGGCGCGGACCCGCCCCCCTCCAACAGACGGGCGAGCGCCTCGAGCGCGTCCTCCAGGTCGGCGGTGGCCCGCGGTGTGTCCGGCACGGTCAGCCCTCGGTCGCAGCGCCTGCGGCCGGCGCGCCCGTCGTCGCGCCATGCGGTGCGCGCTTGGTCGCGCCGTCCGGTGCGGTTATCGGCGCGCCCGTCGGCGCGCCCGTCGTCGCAGGCGAGGTCGCGTTGCCCGGCGCGTGGGCGAGGGCGCGCTCGATCCGGTCGGCCGCGGCCAAGGCGCGGGCCGAAATTTCCGCGGCGGGCTGACCGGCCCCGCGCAGCGCCAGCAGATGCGCCTGGCCAAGCGCGGTCAGCAGCGCGACGGTGATGACGTAGTCGTCGGCCTGCAGATCCAGCAGCGTGCAGCGGTCACCCCGGTGCAGCACAGTGCCGGCCTCGGGCCCGGCGGCCACGGCGTCGCGCCAGCGGGACAGCCGCGCAGGGTCGATGTCGTACAGCGCCGCGGCCAGCGCGAACTGGTCCGACACCGCGGTCGCGAGGCGTGGCTGACGCTGCTCCATGCCGCCGTCTCGCTCGGTTTCCTGCCCCTCGGCCGGTGCGGGCGAGGCCCGCCGGCGCTGGCGCGAGCCTTCTCGCAGATCGGGGCGACGATCAAGGGCGGCCGGCGTGCCCACACCGACCGAAACGGGCCGCGCAGGGTGCAGCATTGGGGGCCGCACGGGGGGCCGCACAGGGGGCCGGTCGACGCCCGGCGGGTGCGCTCTTCAGAGCTCGCGGCCGTCCACGTCCGGCGCCAGCCGCTCGACCCCGCGCTGCGCCCCCTCCAGATGGGGGTTCAGTTCCAGCGCGCGGCGGTAGGCGAGCACCGCGCCCGCCTCCTGGCCCAGCCGGTCGAGAATGATGCCCAGACCCGAGAGCGCGCCGAAGTGGCGCGGCTCCAGCGCCAGCACCGTCTCGATGTCGCGCACGCTCTCGCCATAGCTCCCTTCCAGAAAATGCACGGTCGCGCGCTGATTCCAGGCCTCGGCAAAGTCGGGGTACAGCGCCACCAGATCGTCCAGGTGCACCAGCGCGGTGTCGTAGTCCTTGCCTTCGATCGCGCGCAGCGAGCGGCGCAGCAGATAGTCGGCCGAATCCGATCCCGAGCGGCGCCAGACGCGCCAGATCTGCGCCTGGATCACCTGCCAGTGGGGCTGCTCCTCGGCACCCAACTGATCGAACAGCGCCTCGAGCTGCGCCTCGCGGCCCATCTCTTCGTCCGGCAGGTCGACGGCCGGCAGCGCCGGGTCCCCCTCCGCGCCCTCGGGCGGCTCCTCGGGTGGCAGCGGGATCTCGGGCGCCTCGTCCAGCGCGTCGGGCAGGTCGGGCAGCACCTGGGCCGTCGACGGGCCCGCGAACGCGAGCAGCGCGGCGATGGCAGAGGCGCAGATCAAATGCCGATGGGTCATAGTGGCAAAGTGTAAGCCGGGCGCGTAAGCGTGCAAGGGAGGACGCGCGCGCCGGCCCGGCCCGCCGTTCAGAACAAGGAGAGGGAACAGGGATGTCGGATCTGGAAAGCGCCGCCGAGAAGCTGCGCGGCAAGCTCGAGGGCAAAGACTTCGAGGGCAGCGTGAAGTTCGCGGTCGAGGGGCTGGGCAGCATCATCGCCGATGCCGGCGGCGTGCGCGTGGGCGAGGGCGAGGCCGAGATCACGGTCAACGGCTCGCTCGACACCTTCCGCGACCTGTTCGGCGGCGATCTGGACCCGACCCAGGCCTTTATGACCGGCAAGATCAGCGTCGATGGCGACATGTCGGCGGCGATGAAGCTGGTGCACTTCCTCTGACGCCGGCCGAGACAACGCCGGCCGTCCCCGCGGCCGAGACAACGCCGGCCGCCCCCGCGGCCGAGACAACGCCGGCCGCCCCCGCGGCCGAGGCCGAGCCCGGGGTGCGTGCAGCGCCGTTGGCGGCGGGCCACCGGCCGGTGCACCCGCCCCCGCCCGGCGCCCGGTCCTGGGACCTGGGGCTGGTGGCCGAGGCGCCGGACGGCGTGCGCCTGCGTGTCGCGCTGTGGCGCGCCGCGGGCGACGCGGCGGGGCAGGGCCTCGCGGTGTTTGCGCCTGGGCGGGGCGAGTATCTGGAAAAGGCGTCGCTGCCCGTCACGGCGCTCGCGGCGCGGGGCTACGACGTGGTCGCGCTCGACTGGCGCGGCCAGGGCCTGTCCGACCGGTTGGGCGCGCGGCCCATGGTGGGCCATGTCGACGATTTCGCCGACTTCGGCGCCGACTTGGCGGCCGTCCTGGCGCTGCCCGAAGTGGCTGCGCTGGGCCCGCCGGTGCTGGCCGCGGGGCATTCGATGGGCGGCTGCATCCTGCTCGGCGCCGTGGCGGCGGGGGCGCTGGCGCCCGGGGCGATGGTGCTGTCGGCGCCGATGCTCGGTCTCGGCTACAGGCCGGCGGTCCGGCTGGCGCTGCGCACCATGGCGCGGGTCGGGGCGGCCTTCGGCCTGGCGCGGGGCTGGCCCCCGGTGACAGAGCCCGAGCGCCCCTATCTGTTTCGCGGGTTCGAGGACAACTGCGTCACCGGCGACCGTGGGCTCTACGACTGGCAGGTGGCGGCGCTGCGTGCGGCGCCGTCGCTGCAGATCGGGCTGCCCAGCTACGGCTGGCTGGCCGCCGCCTTCCGCGCCATCGATGCGGTTGGCGAGGTGCGCCATCTGGGCTGCCCGGCGCTGCTGCTGGTGGGCAGCCGCGAGGGGATCGTCTCGCACGACGCCATCGTCGCGGCGGCGGCCCGGCTGGACCAGCCGCTGGCGCGCTTCGACGGCGCGCGACACGACCTGTTCCACGAGGATGCGGCGACGCGAGCCGCGGTCTGGGCGCGGATCGACGCGTTTCTGGCAAGCGCCGGCTGACGCGCGGGCCGCAGGTTCAGGCGCCGGCCGGGCTTGTCGCTGCGGCGACCGGGGCCAGGTGGGCGCGCGCCTCGGCGGCAAGCTCGGGCGTTGCGGCCGCCACGACCTGGCCGCCCCAGCGGCAATCGCGCCCCCGCCAGTCGGTCACTGTCCCGCCCGCCGCCTGGATCAGCGCGGCTGGGGCGGCGATGTCGTAGGCCTGCAGCCGGCTCTCGACGACCAGATCGATCTGGCCGATGGCGAGCATGGCATAGGCGTAGCAGTCGGCGCCGTACCGGGTGAGGCGACACTGGGCGCGGAGGGCGGCGAAAGCCGCTGCCTCGGCGCCTTGGAACAGCCCCGGGTCCGTCGTCATCAGCGTCGCCTCGGCCAGCCGCCGGGTGGCGCGGACGGCCGCGGGCCCGGTCTCGCCGCGCCAGGTGGTCCAGGCGCCGTGGCCAGGCAGGCCGAGAAAACGCTCGTCAGTCACCGGATGGTCGACCAGGCCCAGAATGCCGCGGGTGCCGTCGTCGAGCGCGATCAGCGTGCCCCAGGTCGGCAGACCCGAGATAAAGGCGCGGGTGCCGTCGATCGGGTCGATCACCCAGGTCAGCCCGCTGGTGCCCGCGGCGGCGGCCTCCTCCTCGCCCAGGATCGCGTCGGCGGGGCGCTCGGCGGCGAGCAGGGTGCGGATCGCACGCTCGGCGGCGCGGTCGGCAGCGGTGACGGGGTCGAAGGCACCGGGGCCGGCCTTGTTGTCGGCCCCCGCCGCGGCGGTGCGGAAGCGCGACAGGGTCTCGGCGCGGGCGGCGTCGCCCAGACGATGCGCGAGCGCGGCGAGCGTGGTCGGGTCGCGGATGTCCGCGGCGGCTGCGGTGGATTGGGCGTCGGACATCTGCGGCCCCCGGGTGACGCCCCGCCGGACCGGCCGGGGCAGGCACGCACCCTAGCCAAAGCAGGCCCCGGCGGAAGCGTCAAAGTGTCGGCACCGCCCACCGCCCACGGCACAGCGCTCAGTGCATAGCGCCCGCCGCGCAGCGCCCAGTGCATAACGCCCAGTGCACAGCCCCCAGTGCATAGCCCCCAGTGCATAGCGCCCAGCGCACAGCGCCCAGTGCGCAGCGCCCAACGCCCGACGCTCGGGGGCCGGGGGTCGGCATGCCGATCTGCGGTCGCGGATCGGGATGGCTGCAGCCGTGGGACCGCCGGCCCGCGACATCCGGGGACGGCCCAGCCGATGCCCGCGCCGGCGCCGACAGCGGCGCGACGAGCCGACGTTTCGGCTGGTGCTAGACCGGTGCGCCCCGGCACGTGGCGGG
>JBCCMW010000195.1:0-7696 GCA_039026175.1 Pseudomonadota bacterium | reverse complement strand
CGCGACCCCGCTGACGCGGCCGTGGCGCGGCGCCGCCGGTCCCGCCCCGCGCGCCGGTCGGCACGCCAGGATGGGCGCTGGACGGTAAAATGGCATCTCGGCGCGGGGAGGCAACCGTCGCGCGCGCCCTCGGCACCATAGGACCGGCCCATCCGCGCAGGATCGGTCCGCCGCACCGTGGCGCCGAAGCGCTGCACCGAACCGGCCCGCCAGACTGTCCCGCCGCACTGTCCCGCCGGACTGTACCGCCGGACTGTACCGCTGGATTGGGCCGCCGAACCGCTATGTCCGACTGTGCTGCCGGCCCGACAGTCCCGCCGCCCCGACTGTCTCGTCGGCATTAGCCGCCCACCCGCTGCGCCGGACTGTACCGACGGACTGGGCCGCCGCGCTGGGCCGCCACACTGGGCCGCCTCACTGGGCCGCCACACTGGGCCGCCTCACTGGGCCGCCGCGCTGGGCCACGGTACCGCTGTCCCGCCGAACGGGCCCGCCGAAGCGATCGCCGGGAACGCGATCCCGACGCAGCGCAAGGCCGTCGCGACCGTGGCCAGAGCGTCGGCGACGGTCGCGGCGACACCGAGCGGCCCCAGAAGCGCCCCAGCAGCGCCTCCAAGAAGCGCCCCCAACAAGCTCCCAGCAGCGCGCCGGGGCGGCACCGCTCGCCCGGCGGGCCGGCGTCAGGTGCCCTGGGCCGGACGACGGCCGAGCAGGTCCAGCACCGCCATGCGCACGGCGACGCCCATCTCGACCTGCTCGGTGATCACCGAGCGAGCCGGGTCGTCGGCCACGTCGCTGTCGATCTCGACCCCGCGGTTCATCGGGCCGGGGTGCATGACGATGGCGTCGGGCTTGGCGCGGGCCAGTTTCGTCGCCGTCAGCCCGTAGCGGTGGAAGTACTCGCGCCGCGAGGGGACGGCCTGGCCCTCCAACCGCTCGGTCTGGATGCGCAGCATCATCACCACATCCGCGTCCTCCAGCCCCGCCTCCATGTCGCTGAAGACCTCGACACCCAGCTGATCGATCCCGCTGGGCAGCAGGGTGGGCGGGGCGATCACGCGGATGCGGTTCTCCATCTTGCCCAGACACAGGATGTTCGACCGCGCCACCCGGCTGTTGGCGATGTCGCCGCAGATCGCCACCACCAGCTTTTGCATGCGCCCGCGGTGGCGGTTCATCGTCATCAGGTCCAACAGCGCCTGGGTCGGATGCTCGTGCCGCCCATCGCCGCCGTTCAGTACCGCGCAGTTGACCTTTTCGGCGAGCAACGCGACGGCGCCGGAATGGGGGTGGCGCACGACCAACAGGTCGGGGCGCATCGCGTTCAGCGTGAGCGCCGTGTCGATCAGCGTCTCGCCCTTGCCGACGGACGAGGTCGCGACGTTCATGTTCATCACGTCCGCACCCAGCCGCTTGCCTGCCAGCTCGAACGACGCCTGCGTGCGGGTCGAGCGTTCGAAGAACATGTTGACCATCGTGCGCCCGGCCAGCGCGTCACGCGCCCGGCCCGGGTCGGCGGCGTAGGCCTCGGCCAGGGAGACGATCTGACGGATGTCCATCGGCGACAGCGGCGCGATGCCCAGCAGATGGCGGTGAGCGAAGGCGTCGGCGGCGGTCGCGGTCATGGCGCGTCCCTCGGGCTTGGCGTGCGCGCGTGGTGCCTCGCCCGGCCGAGCGGCGCAAGGGCGGGCCTAGCGCTCGAGCGCGGCCTTGACCTGCATCGGCAGGGCGATGCGCACGACGCCCAGCGCCACGCCGCCGCCCGCCGCGGCCGAGGCGAGCAGCGCACCCGGCGCCAGGGCTGCCAGCACGTCGACGAAGGTGCGGCCCATGCCGCCGAACAGCGCCATCGGCACCACCACCGCGCCGGTCACCACGATGGTCACGGCGACCGCGATCGCCGCCATCTCGCCGGCCAGGTACCAGGCTTCGGCCGCGTCTGGCACCCGGTGGCGGCTGGCGGCATAGCGCTCGGCCGCGCGGTTCGAGCCGATCACCACCGGGATCAGCCCGCCGATGGCGCCCATGCCCCAGCCGAACACCGCCTCGAAGCTGCCAAACAGCACGGCGGTCACGAGGAACGCGAGGGTGTAGCCGCGCGTGAAGTCGCGCAGGATCTCGCCGGTGCCCCTCATCGACCGTATCCTTCCCCGCGCAGCCCCGGGGCCGGCCGCTCCGACCCCACAGGCACCGGGCGACGCGCCGGCATGGCTGGTGCCCGCCGACCCGTCGCCCTAGGCTCGCGCCAAAACACCGGAGGAGACCGCGATGCCGCCCCACGACACCGCTGACATAGGCGCCTCGGGAGCCGCGCCCACTCGGCCCGCAGTCGCCCTGCCGGCGCCGGCGATGCTGTACGACCAGCCGATGGCGCCGAACCCGCGCCGGCTGAACATCGCCATCGCCGAGAAGGGCCTTACGATCCCGCGCACCGCAGTCGACCTGATGGCCGGCGAGCACAAGGCCGAGGGGTATCTGGCCGCCGTCGGTGTGCCCGTGGTGCCGGCGCTGGTGCTGGAGGACGGCACGGTGCTGACCGAGACGGTGGCCATCGCGCGCTATCTCGACGCCATCTGCCCCGAGCCCAACCTCTGCGGCCGCACCCCGCTGGAAACCGCCGAGATCGAGATGTGGCAGCGCCGCGTCGAGTTCGGGCTGTTCCAGTCGGTCGCCGCCTGCTTTCGCCACACCAACCGCCACCTCGCCGTGCTGGAGGACCAGGTCGCCGCATGGGGCGAGATCAACCGCGGCCGCATCCGGGGCCATCTGGAGCGGCTGGACGCGCGGCTGGCGGGGCGCACCTGGCTGGCGGCCGACCGGCTGAGCGTGGCCGACATCACCGCCATCGTCGCCGTCGAGTTCATGCGCGTCATCAAAGAGCCGCTGCCCGGCAGCGACCCCGGCGATCTGATGCACCTGGCGGCCTGGGTCGCGCGCATGCAGGCCCGCCCGGCCGTGACCGCGAGCCACCCCCAGAAAAAGTGACGCCGGCCTATATCCAGGCCCAGAGCCGCGACCGAACCCGAGGAGAGCCCCCCGTGAGCGATGTTCTGAGCGATGCCGTGAGCGAGAACCCGCTGCTGGCGCCCTGGCACACGCCCTATGCCTTGCCGCCGTTCGACCGGATCGAGCCCGCGCATTTCATGCCCGCGTTCGAGCGCGGGATGGCCGAGCACCGCGCCGAGATCGAGGCGGTCAAGGCCGACCCGGCCCCGCCCTCGGGGGCCAACGTGATCGACGCGCTGGACCAGGCGGGGCGGGCGCTGGACCGGGTGGCGGCGGTGTTCTTCAACCTGGCCGGCTCGCACACCTCGCCCGAACTCCAGGCCGTCGAGCGCGAAATCGCGCCCAAGCTCTCGAAGCACTCCAGCGCCATCATGCTGGACGTCGCGCTGTTCGCCCGGGTCGAGGCGGTGCCCGAGGAGGGGCTGACGCCGCAACAGGCCCGCGTGCGCACGCTGATGCTGCGCCGCTTCCGCAAATCGGGCGCCGCACTCGATGCCGAGGGCCGTGCGCGGCTGGCCGAGATCAACGCCCGCCTCGCCACCGTCGGCACCGCCTTCTCGCAGACCGTGCTCAAGGACGAGGCGGATTGGGTGATGTGGCTGGGCGAGGGCGATCTCGACGGTCTGCCCGGCTGGCTGCAGGCGGCCGCCAAGGCCGAGGCCGAGGGGCGCGACAGGCCCGATGCCTGGGCCATCACCCTCTCGCGCTCGTCCATCGAGCCGTTCCTGGCGTTCTCGGCCCGGCGCGATCTGCGCGAACAGGCCTGGCGCGCCTGGACATCGCGCGGCGAGACGGGCGCGCCCGGCGAGGAGGGCGACAACTGGACCCGCATCGCCGAGACGCTGACGCTGCGCGACGAGCGGGCGCGGCTGCTCGGCTTCGAGAATTACGCCGCCTGGCGCCTGTCCGACCAGATGGCCAAGACGCCCGAAGCGGTGCGCGACCTGCTCGACCGTGTCTGGCAGCCCGCCCGGGCCCGCGCCAGCGCCGAGGCCGCGGCGTTGCAGGCCCTCGCGGCAGGCGAGGGGGCCAACATCGACCTCGCGCCTTGGGACTGGCGCTACTACGCGGAAAAGGAGCGCAAGCGCCTGCACGACATCGACGAGGCCGAGACCAAGCCGTACTTCAGCCTGGACAGCGTGATCGAGGCGGCGTTCGACGTGGCGGGCCGGCTGTTCGGCCTCAGCTTCCGGCCGGTCGAGGGGCTGGCGCTGCACCACCCAGACGCCCGCGCGTGGGAGGTGTCGGGCCCCGACGGCGCCCATGTGGGTCTCTTCATCGGCGACTACTATGCCCGGCCGACCAAGCGTTCGGGCGCCTGGGCGTCGGGCTTTCGCGGCCAGCAAAAGCTGGTGGCGCCCGGCCGGCCGATCATCATCAACACCATGAATTTCGCCAAGGGCGCGCCGACGCTGTTGACCTTCGACGATGCGCGCACGCTGTTCCACGAGTTCGGCCACGCGCTGCACGGGCTGTTGTCGGACGTCACCTATCGCACGATCGCGGGCACGGCGGTGGCGCGCGACTTTGTCGAGCTGCCCTCGCAGCTTTACGAGCACTGGCTGGCCACCCCCGCGGTGCTGGAGACCCACGCCCGCCATGTCGAGACCGGCGAGCCGATGCCCGCGGCGATGATCCAGCGGCTGCGCGGCGCCCAGACCTTCAACCAGGGGTTCGCGACCGTCGAGTACTGCGCCTCGGCCCTGGTCGATCTGATCATGCACACCCGCGCGCCCGAAGCCGCGGCCGACCCGCGCGCCTTCGAGGCCGCGGTGCTGGCCGACATCGGCATGCCGGCCGCGATCTCGATGCGCCACCGCAGCCCGCACTTCCAGCATGTGTTCTCGGGCGAGGGCTATTCGGCCGGCTACTACAGCTATCTGTGGTCCGAGCTGATGGACGCCGATGCCTTTGCCGCGTTCGAGGAGGCGGGCGACGTGTTCGACCCCGGGCTGGCGGACAAGCTGGCCACGCATATCCTGTCGGCCGGCGGGTCGGACGAACCCGAGGCGCTGTACACCGCCTTCCGCGGCCGCCTGCCGGGCGTCGAGCCCCTGCTCAAGGGCCGCGGCCTGCTGGACGACGCCGCCTGATGCGTCGCCTGATGCATCGGGGGCGCCGCGGCCCGTCGGCGGCGCGCCCGGCGGGCGTTGCCGCAGCGTCGGGGTGGTCGGGCTGCCCGCGCGCGCCCACCTCGCGTGGCCGACGGCGGAGGATCGCGCCCTGACCGAGACCGCCAAGATCGACGCGCCCGCGGGCGACCTGCCGCTGGCGCGTCTGGCGCGGGTGCGCGAGCGGGCGCGCGGGCCGACGGGCGGGCCGATGGGCGGGCGCGGGCTGCTGGCGCTGGCCTGGCTGTTTGCCGTGCTCTGCGTGGGGCCCGCGGTGGCGGTCGTCGTGACGGCCTTCACCGGCGATCTGCAGACCTGGACGCACCTCGCCAACACCCGCCTGCCCGACTACACGCTCACCACGCTGTGGCTGCTGTTGCTGGTGTGCCTGGGCGTCACGGTGCTGGGCACGGCCACGGCCTGGCTGGTCACCGCCACGCGCTTTCCCGGTCGCCCGGTATTCGAGGTGGCGCTGGCGTTGCCGCTGGCCTTCCCGGCCTACGTGCTCGCCTACGCCTACACCGACCTGCTGGACCATCCGGGCGCGGTGCAGACCACGCTGCGCGCCGTCACCGGTTGGGGGCCGCGCGAGTATTGGTTCCCCGAGATCCGCTCGCTCGAGGGTGCGGCGCTGATGCTGACGCTGGTGCTGTACCCTTACGTCTATCTGCTGGCGCGCGCGGCGTTCCTGATGCAGTCGGCCACCGCGGCACAGGTCGCGCGGACGCTGGGCTGCGGGCCGGTGGCCACCTTTTTCCGCGTCAGCCTGCCGATGGCGCGCCCAGCCATCGCCGGCGGCGCGGCGCTCGCCATGATGGAGACCATCGCCGACTTCGGCACCGTGGCGCACTTCAGTGTGCAAACCTTCACGACCGGGGTCTATCGCGCCTGGTTCTCGATGGGCGACCGGGCGGCGGCGGCGCAGCTCTCGGCCTGTCTGCTGGTGTTCGCGGTCTCGCTGGCCGTGCTCGAGCGGGTGCAGCGCGGCGAGGCGCAGCGCCACCATGCCGGCAGGCGGTTCGAGACGATCCCGGCCATGCCGCTCGCCGGCTGGCACGCGCGGCTGGCGGTGGCGGTCTGCACGCTGCCGGTGCTGCTGGGCGTGGTGGTGCCGCTGGTAATGCTGCTCGAAATGGGCCTGCGCTCGGGGCAGAACCCGTTCGCGCCGCGCTATGCGGCCTTTGCGATCAACTCGCTCAGCCTGTCGGCGATGGCCGCGGGCATCGTGGTCGTCGGCGCGCTGGTCATCGCCTATGCCGCGCGGCTGGTGCGCACGCGCTCGGCCCAATTTGCGGTGGTCGCCGCCGGCGTCGGCTATGCCATCCCGGGCAGTGTGATCGCGGTGGGCCTGATGGTGCCGCTCGCGATGCTGGACAATGCGCTCGACAGCGTGGCCGAGCGGCTGTTCGGCATCGATCTCGGCCTGCTGATCACCGGCTCGGCGGCGGTGCTGCTGTTCGCCTACCTCTCGCGCTTCATGGCGGTGGCGCTGAACTCGGTGGACGCGGGGCTGACGGCGATCCGGCCGACGCTGGACCAGGTGGCGCGCACGCTGGGCGCGGGGCCGGCGGCCACGCTGGGCCGGGTGCACGCGCCGCTCCTGCGGGGCAGCCTGCTGACCGCGGCGCTGATCGTGTTCGTCGACGTGATGAAGGAGCTGCCCGCGACCCTGCTGATGCGGCCGTTCAACTTCGACACGCTGGCGGTACAGGCCTATCGGCTGGCCTCGGACGAGCGGCTGACCCAGGCGGCGGTACCGTCGCTGGTGATCGTCGGCTTCGGCTTTCTGCCGGTGCTGCTTCTGGTGCGCGAAATCCGCCGCGCCCGGCCTGGCCGAGGCTAAGGCGGCAGGCCCGGGCACCGATTTCAGGATCCGAAGCGCGCGCCCCAATCGCGAGCCCCAATCGCACGCGGTAGAAGGCACGAGAGTTTATCGCGCGGCCCAGGTACGCCCGCGCCCCGCCCGCTTAAACGCGCAACCGGTTGACAACATCACCCGGTCGCGCGTGCCGGATTATTCGATCCGCGCGGCGGCGGGGGCGCGTAGCGGGAAGGGCGCGCGCAGCGGCGCGGCCCGCGCCTCGCGGTTGGCTCGCGCAGGTGGCGGGGCAGGGGCCAGCACCTCGCGATAGCCGGGCTCGACCATGGCCGGCTCGTCCGCGGCCGTCGGCGCCGCAGCGCCGTCCGTTGCCGTCTCGGGCGCACCCGCAGCGGCCGGATCCACCGCCGCCGTCTCGACCTCGGCCTCAGCCCCGACCTCGGCCTCGACCTCGACCTCGACCTCGACCTCGGCCCCGATTGCGCTTTCGGCCGCGGGTTCCGCTGCCGGCGCCGAGACAGCCGCCCCATCCTCGGCAGCGCCGGGTTCGGTCGGGTCGGCGAGCGCCGGGTCGACCGCCTCGTCGCCGGCCGCCGCGTCCACCGCGGTGTCGGCGGGTGCCACGGCGACGGCGGTTGCCTCGGTCTCGGCAGCCGCCGCCGCATCCGCCGACGGGTCCAGCGCCGCCGCAGCATCGGTCGCGTCGCCTGTATCCGCAGCGCCGGCCGCCTCGGGCGCGTCCGCCGCATCGGCCGTCTCG
>JBCCMW010000194.1:0-7763 GCA_039026175.1 Pseudomonadota bacterium | reverse complement strand
GCGGCGCGGCGCTGCTCGCGCCGCCGTCGCTGCTGCGCCAGGAGGCCGCCCGCCAGGGCCTGTCCGAGGCGCAGCTTCGCCGGCGTGCGGCGGTCCAGGCGTCGCTGTCCGCCCGGCGCTCGGCGCTGGAGGCGACGCAGGCCGAGGCGGCCCGGCGCGGGGCCGAGAGCCCGGGTCGGCTGCCGAGCGTGCAGGACCGTATCCGCGATCTGGGCGACCGGCTGCAGGCCGAGGGGCGGCCAAGCTTCGAGCGGCGCGCCCGGGTCACACGACGCAGCGGCGTGCCGACGTTCGGCAACTGACGCTCGGCGTCGGCGTGGCGGCGTGCTCAGCCAGGCGGAAAGATCGGGTTCAGCACCGGCTCGCCGCGGTCGAACCGGGCCAGGTTGCGGACGAAAAGATCGGCGAAGCGGCGGTCCCAGCCGTCGACCATATCGGCCGCGTGCGGCGTGATCAGCAGGCCCGGCGCCGTCCACAAGGCGCTGGCGGGGGGCAGCGGCTCGGTCTCGAATACGTCGAGCCAGGCACCGCCCAGATGCCCGCCGGCGAGCGCCTGCAAGAGCGCTGCCTCGTCGACGATGCGCCCGCGCGCCGAGTTCAGGAACAGCGCACCCGGGACCATGGCGGCGAAACGCGCGGTGTCGAACAGGCCCGTGGTCTCGGGCGTCAGGCGCAGGTGGCAGGACACGATGTCGGCCGCGCCGAGCGCCCGGTCCAGTTCGGACAGGGGACGGACCGCATCGAAGCCGGGCAGCGGATGCCCGCGGCGGGTCAGCCCGGTGACGTGCAACCCCAGCGCGCGGGCTCTGGGGGCGACGGCCCGGCCGATCGCACCGGCCCCGACGATCAGCAGGCGCTGGCCGCCGAGGGCGCGAAACGCGCGGGGCGACCAGTCGCGCCGCTGCTGCCGGTCGCGATAGCGCACGAGCCCGTTGTTGAGCGCGACGATCGCCCCCAGCGTGGTGTCGGCGAGGTGGGGCGCGAGCACGCCGACGGCGTTGGCCGCGGTCAGGCGGGTGGGATCCCATCGGCCCATCCACTCGTACCCCGAGCCGCCGGTCTGCCAGAACCGTACCGACGGCGCCTGTAGCGCCCGTTCGCAGGCATCGGCACCGATGGCGCCCGTGCGGATGGCGAAAACGGCGCGCGGGGCTGCGGCAAGGCCGGCAGCGACGGCGCTGTCGTCGCATGCCGCGAGCAGCCGCTCGCCGGGCAGGGTAGGCGCGAGATAGGCGGCGAGACCCGCGGCATCGTCGGCGATCACCAGGATGGGCATGGCGGGTCTCCTAGCGCGGTGGTTGGACGGTGCCGCCGGTCGAGCGGTTGTCGCCCGCGCAACTGTCCCGGATTGCAACCCCTCGGGCCCCCCGCCCGCCCTGCTTTCAGCGTCCGAGAATTAACTAAATTCAACGTGTGCAAAGCGGTCCCGAGTGGCGACCGTTCCACATCGCATCCACCGCGACGCACGACCGCTGCGCCAGGCCCCGATCGCGCACAGCATGCCGGAGCGCAGTCCTGCCCCCGCCCCCAACCGCGGTTTGCCCACGCGCGGCCGCCGAGGGAAGCGCGCCATCGCCTTCAGCATGGTGAGCACTGGCGCCCGCCTCACACCATACACCCACCGCATCCGACATCGGCCGGCGCCATGGGCATTGCGGTGGTGCTTCTGCTAACGCTGCCGGCGACTGCCGCAACCGCTGCGAGGAGAGGCCGATGGCCGACAGCACCGGCGCCGACGAGACGCCAGCGCCGACCCGCCACATGCCGGGCCTGTTGCTGACCCTGGCGATCGGCGTTGCCTTTGCCGTGATCTGGTCGTCGGCATTCTCGGTCGCGCGGATCCTGGTGCTCGAGACGCCGCCCTTCGCGCTGTCGGTCGTGCGCTTTGCCGTGGCGGGTGCCATCGCCGGCGGCATCGCGCTCGCGCTCGGGCAGCCGTTGCCGCGCGGAAGGGCGGCGTGGCGGACGATCGCCCTGTTGGGGCTCTGTCAGAACACCATCTATCTCGGTCTCTACTTCACGGCGATGACCACGATCCCGGCGGCGCTGGCGGCGATCATGGCCTCGGCCATGCCGCTGGTCGTGGCGGCGCTGGCCCCGGCGCTGCTGGGCGAGCGGGTTCGCGCTGCCAAGGCGCTGGGCCTGGCCGTCGGCTTCGCCGGCGTCGTCTGGATCATGGGCAGCAGGCTGGCCGGTGGGGTCGACCCGTTCGGCGTGGCGCTCGCCATCTGCGGCACGGTGGCGCTGGGCATCGCGACGCTGACGGTCAAACGCGGCGACTTCGGCACCGGGCTCTTGATGGTCGTCGCCTGCCAGATGGGGGTGGGGGCGCTTGGCTGTCTGCCGCTGACGCTGCTGTTCGAGGATCCGCTCGCCTGGAACCTGACCGAGGAGACGCTGCCCCGCCTGGTACCGGCCTTTGCCTATCAGGTGCTGATGCCGGGCATCGTGGCCACGCTGCTGTGGTTTCTGCTGGTCAAGCGGGTCTCGGCGGCCGGCGCATCGTCGTTCCATTTCCTGAACCCCGGGTTCGGGGTCGCCTTTGCCTGGGTGCTGCTCGGCGAGCCGGTCAGCTGGGTGGACGCTGCGGGCGTGGCGCTGACGGCTGCGGGTATCCTGCTGGTCAATCGGACCCAGGGCGCGGGGTGAGCGCGGACCCAACGGTCGTCCTGCGCCCCGCCAGACCGGACGAGGCCGCGGCGTTAACCGCGCTATCGCTGCGCTCGAAAGCGAGCTGGGGCTACGATGCCGCGTTTATGGCGCAGTGCGTGGCCGAGCTGACCGTCCGGGCGGGCGACCTGGACCCTGCCACTTGCGCCGTGGCCGCGGCGGCCGAGGGCGGCGGCGCCGTTGGCCTGGTGCAATGGACGCGCGAGGGGACCGACGCGGTGCTCTTGAAGCTGTTCGTGGTGCCCGAGCGGTTCGGTCAGGGGATCGGGCATCGCCTCTTTGCCTGGGCGGCGGAAGGCGCGCGCGTCGCCGGGGCGCAACGGATCGCCGTGGCGGCCGATCCCGGTGCTGCGCCGTTTTACCGCCGCATGGGCATGCGCCACGCCGGCACCGAGCCGTCGCTCAGCATTCCGGGCCGTTTGCTGCCGCGCCTGGTGCTGCCGCTGGTGCCGCTCGGCTGACCCGGCGCCGATGCCGGCGCCATGGGCCGCCGCTGTCGAACAGGGCAGCCGCGTAGCTGAGGGCGAGGGCCGCGGCCCAGAGGCCGAGCAAGCCCATCGCCAGGGGCTGGACGACCGGAAACCAGGTCACGCGTGCCTTGTCCGCATAGTGAACTGCGTTCTCGGCGATCCAGAAACTGGCATCGCCGCCCAATGCGCCCCAGACCCGCTCGGACGGCGGCACCGAGAACACGGTAAGCTCGGTCAGTTCGCCCCGCCCGTCGAACACCTCGGCATCGACGATCTGGTGCGCAAAGTGCGCCAGGCCCGCGACGGGCAGCAGCACGAACAGCGCGAGGAAGAAGCCCTGATAGACGCGGCCCTCGGGCGAGCCGGTGTCGAGCCCTCGCATCGGCAGCAGGTCGCTGCTCACCACAGGAACCCGTTCGTGCCAGGCGGTGGCGCCGTGGTCTGCCGTCGCGCGCCGGGCATAGAGACGGCCGGCCAGCAGCACCACGATCAGCATTGCGGCGCACACGGCATAGGCGACGACGGCGCCGGGAACCTTGCCCTGGACGATCAGCAACGTGTTCTGGAACGCGCCGCCCTGGCCTGCGACCCATGCGGCCAGCGTGTAGGTCCCCAGCACCAGGCCCACGGCCGTCCACAGCGCGCGCAGATGATCCTGGTTCATCGCGTCCCCGCCTGCACGCAACGCCCGGTCGACGGGCTTGGGTCCGGGCTGCGCACCCCCATGATGCGCCCCACTGCAGGCCCTCCGATCAGGGCGCCGGATGGAGGTCTCGATGCGGGTGGCACCGATGTCGCCGCAAGGCGCGGGCTAGCTGCCGGCTTTGAAGTCGTTGCACGCGTTGACGATCTGCGTGCGCGCGTTGGTCTCGATCTTGGGGCCCAGGATCGACGGCCACAGCGCCTGGACCACGTCGCGGAAGGACCCGGTATAGGTGACGGGCTCCAGGTCGAACTTGGTGATCGTGCAGGTCGCAAGATCGACATCCGCGGCGAGCGAAACCTCGACGCCGGCGTCGCCCTTGAGCACCGCGTCGCCCGCCGTGCCGCAGGTCAGCCCGCCGTTCAGCGTCAGCGACACCGCATCGCCGCGCAGGCTGACGTCGATGGCCTTCACGCGGAGCGCGCGCATCCGGTCGATGCCGATGGTGGTCTCGATCTTCAACAGGCCCGAGCCGACCGAGACCTGCTTCTTGAGCGGTGCGCAGGGCTTCAGCGCCTTGAGCCGCGCCTCGATCACGCTGTCGGTCGCGGCGGCGGGCGGGGCGGCGGCCAGGCCGACGGTCAGCGCCAGCGCGGCGGTTCCGAGCACGCTGGAAACGGCCGTCAGGGACCGGGTCAATGACATACGCATTCGAATCCTCCTCCGGGTCCTGTCCGGGAAGACTACAACCTCAGGATGATCGGCCGATACAAAATCGGGCATGCGATCGCCGCACGCCCATAGGCTCCGGATTGGCCGCAGGGCGCGTCCGCGGCTCCCGATTGGCCGCTGGGCGCGGCCGGGGCCTCGATTGGCCGCCGGGCGCGGCCGGGGGGGCCGGCAGCGCGCTGGTTGCCCGGATGCTGGGCCTCAGGCCGCCTGGGGGGCGGCGGCGTGGCGGGCGTAGAAGCGCTCGCCCTTGGCGGCCAGGTCGCGCAGCATCGCGGGGGGCTCGAAGCGGGGGCCGTGGCGGCGGGCCAGATCCTCGGCAATCGCCACCGCCTGGGCCGCGCCCAGCATGTCGAGCCAGGACAGCGGGCCGCCGGACCAGGGCGCGAAGCCCCAGCCCAGGATCGCGCCCACGTCGCCCTCGCGGATGTCCATCAGCACGCCTTCCTCCAGCGCGCGCACGGCCTCCAGCGCCTGGGCCATCATCAGCCGGTGCTGCACCTCGGTGAGGTCCGGCTGTTCGGCCGCCGGCGGGTAGTGCGTCGCAAGCGCGGGCCAGAAGCCCTGGCGCTTGCCGCTCTCGCTGTAGGCGTAGAAGCCCGCCTTGGCCTTGCGCCCCAACCGTCCGTTCTCCTCGACCATCACGCGCAGCACGTCGTCGGCCGGGCTTTCGGGGTAGGCATCGCCCATCGCCGCGCGCGTCGCCGTCGCGATCTTGTGGCCCAGCTCCAGCGAGGTCTCGTCGACCAGCTGCAGGGGGCCGAGCGGCATGCCCATCTGCTTGGCCGCGCTCTCGATCAGCGGCGGGGCCACGCCCTCGGCCACCATGCGCACGCCCTCGTTCACATACGGCAGGATGCAGCGGTTGGCGTAGAAGAAGCGCGCGTCGTTCACCACGATGGGCGTCTTCTTCAGCTGGCGCACGAAGTCCAGCGCCTTGGCCACGGCCCGGTCGCCGGTGGCGCGGCCCTTGATGATCTCGACCAGCAGCATCTTCTGCACGGGGCTGAAGAAGTGGATGCCGATATAGCCCTCGGGCCGGGCGCTGGCGCGGGCCAGGTCGGTGATCGGCAGGGTCGAGGTGTTGGTGGCGAAGATCGCCTCGGGTGCGGCGGCCTCGGCCTTGGCGGTGACGTCGGCCTTGATGCGGGGGTCTTCGAACACCGCCTCGACGATCAGGTCAGCACCCTTCAGCGCCGCGTAATCGGCCGTGGCGTGGACGCGCGACAGCACCTCCTGGCGCGTCGTCTCGTCCATGCGCCGTTTGGCGACCGTCTCGCCCAGCCAGGCGTCGATCTTGTCGCGCCCGGCGCCCGCGGCCTCGGCATCGCGGTCGATCAGCACCACCTCGATGCCCGCCTCGGCCGAAACCTGAGCGATGGCCGCGCCCATCATCCCCGCGCCCAGGACGCCCAGCTTGCGCACCGGCAGAGGCTCGATGTCCTTCGGCCGGACGGCGCCCTTCTCCAGCGCCTGCTTGTTGACGAAGAGCGAGCGGATCATCGCCTCGGACGTGGGGTCCATCAAGACCGAGGTGAACCAGCGCGCCTCGATGCGCAGGGCGGTGTCGAAGTCGACCAGCGCGCCCTCGTACACCGCCGAGAGCATGGCCTTGATGGCCGGATAGGCGCCCTGGCTCTTGCCGTGGGTCATCGCCACGCCGCCCAGGAACATCTGGAAACCCTGGGGCGTGTAGGGCGCGCCGCCGGGCATCTTGTAGCCCTTCTTGTCCCAAGGCTTGACCGCGTCGCTCTGGGTCGCGGCTTCGGCCCAGGCGCGTGCGCGCGCGGCGACCTCGACACCCGGCACCGCCTCGTCGATCAGGCCCACGCTCTTGGCCTTGGGGGCGGGATAGGTCTTGCCCTGGAGCAGCGCCTCCGAGGCGCCCATCAGACCCAGCATGCGGATCAGGCGCGTGGTGCCGCCGGCGCCGGGGAACAGACCGACCTGGATCTCGGGCAGGCCGATGCGCCCGCGGTCCGAGGCGCCGATGCGGTAGTGACAGGCGAGCCCGATCTCCAGCCCGATGCCCATCGCCGTGCCGGGGCAGGCCCAGACGAAGGGTTTGCCGCCCTGGCGGGTCTTGGGATCGGCGCCCGCGGTCTCGATCTTGCGCAGCACGCCGTGCAGCGCCATCACAAAGCCGAACAGGGTGGCGGCCGGGCCCTCGGCGCCGCTGCCGCCGCTTGCCTTGGCCTTGAGCGTCGCCAGCGTGCGCAGATCCATGCCGCCGGCGAAATCGGCTTTGGCCGAGGTGATGATCGCGGCCTTGACGTCCGGATCGGCCAGCGCGCGGTCGACGCAGGCGTCCAGTTCGCGCACGCCGTCCTCGGTCAGCACGTTCATGCTGGTGCCGGGCTGGTCCCAGGTGATGGTCGCGACCCCGGCCTCGGTGTCGTAGCGGAAGCTCTCGCTCATCGGGTTCCTCCTCCCGTGTGTCGGTATGGGCGCCAGGGGCGGGCGGCCCCGGCGCGGTCGGTCGGTGCGGTGATGGTATGGGCGTGCGGGTGTCGCCCCGGGACCGGGCAGGTCCGCCCAGCCGGTCGCGGCGCGCAGGGCGATGCGCCCTGCGTCGGCCGACCAGCGGGTGCGCGGCCGGCATACTCCGGCATACGGCGATGCGCTGCCCAGCGACCAGTGCGACCGACCGGGGCGACCGACCGGGGCGACCGACCGGGGCCGGCGTGGCCCCTGTGCCGGCGTGCGGACGGCTCAGCGGGTGCTGCGCGCCCTGCGACTGGCCAGCGCCAGGGCGCCGCGACGCTCGGCCTCGTTGTGGGCGATCACCCCGGCGATCCGCAGCTGCCCGTCGCGGTGGCGCAGCACATAGGTCGTGGCCACCGTGGTCATCAGCCCACCGCCGCGGCGGTAGAGCGCCCAGCGCACGTTCAGCATGCCCATGCCGTCGTCGAAGCCCACTTCCTCGGCGCTGGTGGCGCGTACCCGGCCCATGCCGGCGGCCGCATAGACGTCGTGGATCGCGGTCAGCTGGTCGATCAGCCGCTCGCGGTCGGTCACCAGGGCCGAAGTGGTCGGATGGATCATCGACAGCGGCATGTCGTAGAAATTGGCGACTTCCTCGACATCGCCCGCGCTGAAGGCCAGCGCATAGTCCTGCAGAAACTCCGACACCCGCACAGCCGTCCCGGGACGTCGCGCGCGGCGTCGACGCTGGGGGCATCGCCGTCGCACGCGTGGTCAGGGCCAGCGCGCTCGGGCGGCACCGGCGCGCACGCAGAGGGGGACGGCCG
>JBCCMW010000193.1:0-7786 GCA_039026175.1 Pseudomonadota bacterium | reverse complement strand
GCCGGGCGGCCCGCCGCGCGCCCCCCCGAGCGCCCCGCCGGGCGCCCCGCCGGGCGGCCCAGCCAGTGCGTCGGGCGGCGCGTTGCCCGGGCCGTTCATTCCACAGTCTCGTTGGCCGGCACCATCAGCCGCTGCGGCCGGCGGCCGGCCGCGGCCTGCCACAACGCGTCGATCTCGTCGGTGATGTGGTGCACGCCGTCGATGCCCTGGCGATACTCGGCCAGCGCGTCGGTCAGTTCGGCTTCCACCAGGTTGGGCCGCTTGTTGAGGTCGTCGAACTCGAACATCACATAGGCCAGCGGGTCGCCCTGGCGGATGACCAGCTCGCTCCGCGGATCCTCCCACTCCAGCGCCCAGTCCACGCTGGCGGGCCACACCGTCACCGGCCAGCGCCCGGCCACCGGCGTGCCCGGCCAGCGCCGCATGCCCGCATCGAAGAACGGCGGCAGCATCAGCGCCATACAGGGCTCGTCGGTGACGAAGAAGAACGGCAGGCGGAGCCGCAGAATCGGCTTGGCCTTGTCGCGCCAGCGCGCCTGGGGTTCGAGCCACAGGAACTTGGCCAGCGCATCGGGCTTGGCGAAGGTGCCCTTGGGATCGACGCTCATCGATAGCTGGCCGCCCTGGACCAGCAGCCGCAGGCGCACCTGGATGGGCGACAGCACTTCGATGAGCTGGCGCTCCAGCCCGTTGACCGCCGGGCAGTTCTGCACCGCGCGCGGGCCCAGCGGCCGGCTGCGACCGGCGTGCACGGTGCGCGGCGGCAGGAAGGCAAAGCCGGCCTCCCAGTCGCTCTGGCAATAGCCGATATCCACGGGAATCGCGTTGCCGTACATCGCCTGCCCCTTGCGCTGCCGTGAGCGTGAATGCCGTCGCGGTACGCAGCCCCTCGTCGATGGCGGTCGACTTTGCGCCTGTCTATCTTGGGGGTGTGACGACGTCGCTTGAGGTGTGTCGCCACGGTCCACTTGGCTACCCAGGGGCGGCTCCTGGCTGCTGACGACCGCGTGAAACGGAGGGGAGGGGGATGGGCAAACCCTGCATCATCTGCGTGGCGATCACCGGTTCGGTGCCGACCAAGGCCGACAATCCCGCCGTGCCGATCACGGTGGAGGAGCAGGTCGCCTCGACCCGTGCGGCCTATGAGGCCGGCGCCGCGATCGTGCACTGCCATGTGCGCGACGATGCGGGCCTGCCGACCTCGGACCCCGAGCGGTTCGGGGCGCTCAAGGCGGGGATCGAGGCGGCCTGTCCAGGCATCATCGTGCAGCTCTCGACCGGCGGCCGCTCGGGCGCGGGGCGCGCGCGCGGCGCGATGCTGCCGCTGCGGCCCGACATGGCGTCGCTGACCGTGGGCTCGAACAACTTCCCCACGCGGGTCTACGAAAACCCACCCGACCTGGTCGACTGGCTGGCCGGCGAGATGAAGGCCCACGACGTGATGCCCGAGATCGAGGCCTTCGACCTCAGCCACCTGCACCACGCGGCGCTGATGGTGCGCGACGGGCGGCTGGCGCCGCGGCCGTATGTGCAGTTCGTGATGGGGGTCAAGAACGCGATGCCGGCGGACAAGGAGACGTTCGACTTTTTCGTTCGCACCGTCGAGCGGCTGATTCCGGGCGTCGAATGGTGCGGCGCGGGCATCGCGCGCCACCAGATCGAGATGAACGACTGGTGCGCCGCGGCAGGGGGGCATCTGCGCACGGGGCTGGAGGACAATCTGCGGCTGGACCGCGCCACCCTGGCCCCGTCGAACGCCGTGCTCGTGGCCCGGGCGGCCGAGGTGGCGGCGCGCTACGGGCGCCCGGTCGCCACCCCGGCCGAGGCGCGCCGGATCCTGGGCCTGCGCCCGGCGGCGTAAGGCGCGGCCGGGCGGTGCGTTGCACGCCTCCTAAGGCTCGCTCGCGCGCTGGCTGGCCGCGTCTGGGGCCGTGTCGGCGTCGGGGGCGGGGCCGGGGTATAGGTCGGGGGCAGACTTGGGGTCGCGGAACTGCAGGGCGTTCAGACGGGCATAGAGCCCGCCTTGGGCCATCAGGGCGGCGTGGTCGCCCGACTGCACCACCCGCCCGGCGTCGAGCACATAAATGACGTCGGCATCGCGCACCGTTGCCAGCCGGTGGGCGATGACTAGCACCGTGCGCCCGCGCATCAGCCGGGCGAGAGCGGCGGCGACGTGGGCCTCGGTCTCGGCGTCCAGCGCCGAGGTCGGCTCGTCCAACAGCAGGATCGGCGCGTCGCGCAGCAGCGCCCGCGCGATGCTGAGCCGCTGGCGCTGGCCGCCCGAGAGCCGCGCGCCGTTTTCGCCGAGCGGCGTGTCGTAGCCCTGGGGCAGCGCCTGGATGAAACCGTGGGCGCCCGCGGCCTCGGCCGCCGCGCGGACCTCGGCGTCGCTGGCATCGGCACGGCCGAGGCGGATGTTCTCGGCCACTGTGGCGTCGAACAGAAACGCCTCCTGGCCGACGTGGGCGATGGCGGCGCGGAGCGAGGCGAGGGTGACGGTGCGGATGTCCTGGCCGTCGATCTCGATCCGACCGGCGTCGGGGTCGAAGAAGCGCTCGATCAGGGCGAAGAGCGTGGTTTTGCCGGCGCCCGAGGGGCCGACCAGGGCGGTGACCTTGCCCGCAGGTGCCTGGAGATCGATGTGCGCCAGCGCCGGGGGACCGGCCTGCAGCGCACCCGGGGGGAGGAGTGCGATAGCGCCTCCGGCGCCGTGGGTTCCGGGCCCTTCGGGCGCGGTGACGGCTGCGTCGGCGGGGGAGCGGAGCGGATCGGGGGTGCGATCCGGGCCACGGTCGTGAGCCGCATCGGGAGCCGCATCGGGAGCCGCATCGGGGACCGCGTAGCGAAAGGCGACGCCGTCGAAGCGGAGCGCGCCGGCCCGGACCTGCAGCACCGGGGCATCGGGCGCATCGGCCAGCGCTGGCGGGTGGTCCAGCACGGCGTACATGAGCTCGACGCCCACCATGTGGTTGCGCAGCATGACCGTGAGCTGGGCGACGCGCCGCGCCGGGTCGTAGGCCAGCAGCAGCGCGGTCAGGAAGGCGAAGAAGGCGCCCGGGTCCTGTTGACCCTCGACCACCTGCCAACCGGCGAACAGGATGACGGCGGCGATCATGACGCCGGCGAGGGTCTCCATCATCGGGATGGGGATGGCCTGGATCACGGCCAGGCTGTCGGCGCGTCGGCGCACCTCGCCCACCGCCTCGGCCATCTGGCCGCGCATCCGAGGCTCGAGCCCATAGGCCTTGACCACCCGGGCGCCCAGCGCCGTGGCCTGGACGGTGGACACGATGCGGGCCAGCGACACGAATTCGGCCTTGGCGATCTTCTTGACCCGCCGCAGCAGCAGCGAGACGCCCAGGATCGCGGGCGGCGCGACCAGCAGCGCGATCAGCGTCAGCTGCGGGTTCTGCACGACCATCACCGCGACCAGTGCAACGACCGTCAGCAGGTCGCGCCCTAGCCGGGTGACGACCAGGTTGATCGCCTCGCGCGCGGACTGGGCGTTGCGGCTGAGCCGGGTGGCGAGATCGCCCACGGGGAAGCGGTCGTGAAAGTCCAGCCGCTGGGCCAGCACCGCGTCGAACAGCCGGGTCTGCACGTCGGCGACGACGGCGTTGCCGATGCGCTGCAGCATCACGGTCTGGGCGTAGGTGGCGGCGCCCTTGACCAGGAAGATCGCCGCGACCGCCAGCGCGATCAGGCGGATCGCCTCGCCGTTCTGTTCGACGAACAGCTCGTTGATCACGTCGCGCATGATCCAGGCTGTCAGGGCCGTCATCGCGGCGACCAGCGCCATCAGGGCCAGCGCCGTGGCATAGCCCCACCGGTAGCGCCGCGCAGTCTCGGCGAACAGGCGGCGCAGCAGGGCGAGCACATCGCCCGCCGGCGCCGGCGTCGACCCGGAGAGCGGTGTGGGTTCGTTCGCAGCCATCGGGCGGACCTTGCGCCTGCCGGGCCGCACGGTGCGGCCGATGCGGCGCTCTAGCAGGCGCGCGCCGCCACCAGAAGCCCTGCCAAGGCGCGATGGCGCGGCGGGCCCGAGGCGGCGTGTGCACGTCGGCGGCGTCGGGGGGAGGCCGACAGGCAGCCCGAACGGAGAACCGAAGCGAGCAACCCGAACGGGTGGACCAGGCAACGCGCCCCTGACCGACATCCCGACAAGCGCCCCAAACGCGCGGCTCAACCACGGCACGTGCGACGGCGAGGCGTTGCCATGGTCGGGGCTTCGGTTCTATCGCAGGAGAGGCACGGGTCCGGTCGCACGGCGCCGGCGGGCGAACCAGGGACGGCAGGGCGCGATGGACGACAGGCAGGCAGCGGGTGGCGACGGCGCGGCAGGGACGGACGGCTCGCCGGCGGAGCGGCAGCGGGTCCAGGCAGCGCGCGACCGGGCCCTGGCTGCGCACCGCGCTGGCCGGCTGGCCGAGGCCCAGGCGGCCTATGACGCGCTGCTGGCCGAGCGCGACGACGACGCAGACCTCTGCGGGCTGGCCGGTATCCTGGCTTTGCAACAGGGCCGCGCGGCCGACGGCGAGCGGCTGCTGCGGCGCGCGCTGGCCCAGCCCGCACCAACTCCGCTGGCGCTGCGCAATCTCAACAACCTGGCCGCGCACCTGCATACCGCAGGCCGCACCCCAGAGGCGCGCGACCTGCTGGCCGGCGAGATCCCGATCTGGCCCGCCGACACGGCGCTGGACCCGGTGGCGCGGCGGACGGTGCTGTCGCTGACCGAGCTGCTGGTGCAGTACGGCCGGGCCCATGCAGCGCGCCGTCTGCTCGAGACGGCCGTGCCCGAGCGTGTGGGCGACACCGCGGCGCTGGCGCTGGAGGGACGCATCGCGCTGGAGACGGACGATCCGGCCCGGGCGGCGGCGCTGCTGGCCGAGGCCACGGTGCCCGGGCCCGACGGCGCCGTGGTCGAACAGGCACTGGTGATGCGCGCTGTGGCCGAGGATCGCGCTGGCCAGCGCGAGGCCGCCGAAGCCACCACCGCTGAGGTGATGCGGCGCTGGGCCCTGCTGTCGCGGGATGCAGCACCCGGCCAGATCGGCACCGTCACGTTCGTCTGCCGCGCCGCGCGGCGGCTGGCCAACCCTGCGATGATCCAGCGGCTGCAGCACTATGCCAACGGCTATCCGGGGCAGCTCCAGCGCGAACTCAGCCACCGCTTCCGCTTTCACTCGGTACTGGCCGAGGTGCACGATACGCTGGCTTTGCCGCGCACGGACCTGGTGGTGAACAATATCTGCAATCCCGAGTGGCTGGGCATTCCGGGCAACTTGGCGGTGGCCGAGGCCGCCTGTGCGGCCGCCGCCGGTGGCGCGCCCATCGTCAACCCGCCCGCCGTGGCGGCGCAGACCACCCGCCAGCGTAACGCGGAGCGGCTGGCCGACATCCCCGGCCTGCGCGTGCCCGCGATCCGCCGCTACCGCGTCGACCGGGCGGTGGCCGAGGGTCGGATCGACGCGCTGATTGACGAGATTGCCGCGACGCTGGGCTTTCCGGTGATCCTGCGCCACGTCGCCCTGCACGACACCGTGATGCGCACCATGTCGGGCGGCGAGGTGCCGATGCGCCGGGTCGACGATGCCAAGGGTCTGCGCGCCGAGCTGACTTCGGGCGGTTGGCGCGAGATGTACGCGATCGAGTATGTGGACGTGATCCGGCGCGACGGCACCGCGCGCAAGATCCGTGCGATCTGGGTGGACGGCGAGATTGTGGTCACCATGCCGGGTCTCAACCAGGGCTGGCTGGTCGCCGGCGGGCGCTCGCGACCCTCGGGCCAGCGGTTCTATCGCAGCCACCCGACGGCCCAGCAGGAGTGCGTCGAGATCGTCAACGACCCCTGGGGCATGCTGGGCGACCACGTGCGCGCAATCGTACAGACGGTGTTCGCGCGGCTGGGGCTGGATATCGCGGGGATCGACTTCGACGTGCGCCCCGACGGCGAGGTCGTGTTCTTCGAGGCCAATGCCGCGGTGCTGTTGCTGACCCACATGTCCGACGCCCCCGATTTGCGGCTGCCGCTGCACCAACGCGACCGGGTGATCGCCGCGGTGGACCGGCTGTTCGCGGGGTTGATCCAGGGCACGCGACCGGCGCGCGCACCGGACCCTGCGCCGGGCGAGACGGTCGGCGGGACCACGGTCACCGACCCCGCCTGACCCTGCCCCTGTTCCCGCGCTTGCCCGGCGGGCAAACGGCCTACGGCATCCAGTCCACCCTGGCGGAACGGCGATCAGCACGTCGACACCGGCACAGCGACCCGATCCGACCGCCAAGCTGCGGGGGGCCTGGCCCCTGTGTCCGGATCATCCAGTGGCGGAGCGCTCGGACCGCGACGCTGCATCGCCGGGGCAAGGCGGGCCGGCCCTGTGGCCGGTGAACCGCGCCGGACGTGTCCGAGGCGGCCTGTGGTTGGCTGTGCCGCGGTCTCTGTTTTCTCGATAGTCGCGTCGAAATCGGCCGCGGCCGACAGGATGTGGCCGATGCGCCTGCCGGAGATGGGGAATGCGTTCGCTCTCGGCGCCGTCCGCTCCGCCGCGGCTGGCGTCGAGGCGGCAGAAAAACCTGACCGGCAGCGCGATCGGTCGGCGGGTCCTGGCCGGGATCAGGTGTAGAAGGCCAGCAGCTCGTCCAGGGTGACGACGTGGCAGTAGATCATGTTGATCACCGCCAGTTCGTGGCGGTGCAGGTCATCCGTCGCGGCGGCGCAACAGTCGTCGACGACCAGCACGTCGAAGCTCTCGTCCGCCAGGCTGCGCACGGTCGAGGACACGCACTGGTCGGTGAAGATCCCCGCGCAGACCACGGTCTGGATCCCCATGTTGCGCAGCATCAGGCGCAGGTTGGTCCCCGTCAGCGCCGAATCCGTGGTCTTGAGCACCGTGATCTCGTCGTCCCGGGGGGCCAGGTCGGGGACGATGAAGCTGTCCTCGCGGTCCTTCGGCAGCAGCAGGTAGTTAAAGCCGGGCTTTTTTTGGCTGAGCGAGCGGTCGCGCCCGTCGGCCTTGTGGCACGCGATGCGGGCGAAGATCACCTCGACGCCGCGCGCCCGGGCATCGGCGATCAGCCGCGCGGTGTTCGGGATCACGGTCCCGCGTATGCGGTCGTAGAAGGGCTGCCAGCGCGCCGTCTCTTCGGCCGTGTCCTTGGGTTCCAGGTACGTGTTTTGGATGTCGATCACCAGCACGGCGGTCGTCGCGGGGTCCAGCGCGATGTCGTCGGGTGCCTCGGCGGTCGCGTAATAGAAAGAACGGTGCGCGGTCTTCCAGCTCATCGGTCACCCCTGTCTCGGCCTTTTGTGCAAGCATGAAACGGCGAGGCGTCGATGGACAAGTGAGCCGCATTGCCGGTCGGTGGGCCGGTGCGCCGGCAGGTATGCGCCCGGGGCCGGCGTGGAGGGGAGGCGATGTCCCGCAACAAGGATGCGCGCCAGCAGAAGATCCTGCGCGAGCTGGAGCTGCGCCCGTCGCTCCGCGTGACGGAGCTGGCCGAGCGGCTGCGCGTCTCGGCCGAGACGATCCGGCGCGATCTGGACGAGCTGACCGGCGAGGGGCTGATCGACCGGCCCTCTGGCGGCGCGGTCCGGCGCCTGGCGACCGAGCCTGCGGTCGGCGAGCGCCACGGCCTGCGGGTGGCCGAGCGCGCGGCCATCGCCCGGGCGGCCTGCCCCACGCTCAAGGGCGCGCGGTTTCTGATGCCGCGCGACGTGCACCGTGGTGGCGCCCGAGCCCAGCATCAGAAACCGCGCGCCCTTGAGCGTGGGGCAGGCCGCCCGGGC
>JBCCMW010000192.1:0-7792 GCA_039026175.1 Pseudomonadota bacterium | reverse complement strand
GTGCGGCGGGGGCGGTCGCCCAGGCGCCCCGGCCGCGACTGCCCAGTGCGGCGGGGGCGGGCGCCGCCGGTGCCGCCGCGCCGCGCCCGGCGCGCAGCACCTTGACCACGCGCGAGCCGTGGCTCGCGGGCCTTGGCGGTCGCTCCTTTGCACAGCCCGGCACGCGCGAGGGCCGCATCGGCGTGGTCGACGCAGGCTCGAACTCGGTGCGTCTGGTCGTGTTCGAGGGCGCCAGCCGCAGCCCCGCGCAGCTGTTCAACGAGAAGGTCACCTGCGGGCTAGGCCGCGGGCTGGCCGAGAGCGGGCGGCTGAACCCGGCGGGGGTGGAGAAAGCGCTGAAGGCGCTGAAGCGTTTCGCCACCGTCGCCGAGCATCTGGAGGTTGCCACCCTGGCCGGTGCCGCCACCGCCGCGATCCGCGATGCCGCCGACGGGCGCGCGTTCCGCGACCGGGTGGCGCGCGAGACCGGCATTCGCCTGCGCATCGCCACGGGTGCCGACGAGGCGCGGCTCGCCGCCCGCGGCGTGCTGTTCGGCGATCCTGAGGCCGATGGCGTGGTCGCCGATCTCGGCGGTGCGTCGCTCGAGCTCTGCTGGCTGGAGGCGGGCCGCGTGGGGCCGGGGATCACGCTGCCGCTCGGCCCGCTGCGCCTGGCCGAAGAGAGCGACCCGGACGCTGCCATTGGGCGGGCGCTGGCCGGCGTTCCGGACGCCATCGCCGCCGGGGCAGGGCGGCTGATCCTGGTCGGCGGGGCCTGGCGCGCGCTGGCGCGGATCGACATGGAGCTGCATGCCTATCCTCTGAAGGTGCTGCACGAGTACGAGATCGCGCCCGAGCAGGCGCGCGCGCTGGTGCGCTGGGTGCGCCGCACGCCGGTCGAGCATATCGCGATGCTGGACGGCGTCTCCGAAAGCCGCGCCCCGGCGATGCCGCTGGCCGCGCGGCTGTTGCGCGGGCTGCTGACGGCACTGGACCCCGGCGTGCTGCAGATCTCGGCCTTCGGGCTGCGCGAGGGGATCTGCCTGGACGCCATGCCGTCGAGCTATCGGCGCGACGACCCGCTGATCGCCGCGGCCCAGGCGATGGAGCGGATGTATGCCCGCATGCCGGGGTTCGGCGCAGAGCTCGGCCACTGGCTGGTCCGGGGCCTGGCGCCCGCCGACGCGGCCGAGGCGCGGTTGTTCCGCGCCGCGGGGTATCTGGCCGACATCCGCTGGCGCACCCACCCCGACCACCGGGTGGCGGCCTCGTGGGAGGTCGCGACACGCTCGACGCTGACGGGGCTCGGTCATCCTGGGCGCGCGTTCCTGGGGCTGGCCCTGGCGACCCGCTATCGCCGCCACCGCCGGGTCGCCGCCGATGCGCCGGCCGCGGCGCTGCTGGACGAGGCGGCCGCGACGCGCGCGGTGACGCTCGGCCTTGCTCTGCGGCTCGGCTGTTCGCTTGCCGCCTGCAGCCCGGGTGTGTTGCCCCACGCGCCGCTCGGCGACGGGCCCGAGGGGTTGAGCGTGACCATCGCGCCCGAGATGGCGGATCTGGCCGGCGAGGACAGCGACAAGCGTCTCGCCCAGCTCGCCCGCCACATGGGCCGCCCGGTGGCGGGCCTGCGCAGCGCCGGCACCTGAACCGGCGTTGCCGATTGGCAGGGTACGGCCCGGCGCGGGCCCACCTTGGCGGTGGGCCCTGGTCTCCCTTAGACCGGGCAGCATCGTTATGGGCCGCGTCTCGCCGCGGCACCCCGTTATAATCCGCGTCTTAAGATTTCCGAGCGTCTAGAAATCCGTACCGTTGCAGGCGGCGCCCGTCCCGTTCGACGCTTGCGGTGCCGCGGTCGCTCGCCTACACCGCCCGCGGCCCCTCAGCACTCTCGAGCCCCCGCGCGAGCCCCCGCCCGAGCCCCCGCCCGAACCCCGGCCGCGACCCGGGATCGCCGCGCCGACGGAGACACCCATGCGCCTCAGCCGATACTTCCTGCCGGTGCTCAAGGAGACGCCGGCCGAGGCGCAGATCGTCTCGCACCGGCTGATGCTGCGCGCCGGCATGATCCGACAGGCGAGCGCGGGCATCTATTCCTGGCTGCCGCTCGGCTACACCGTGCTGCGCAACATCGAGCGGATCGTCCACGAGGAGCAGCAGCGCGCCGGCGCGATCCCCGTGCTGATGCCCACCATCCAGTCGGCGGACCTGTGGCGCGAGAGCGGGCGCTACGACGCCTATGGCCCCGAGATGCTGCGCATCCGCGACCGCCACGACCGCGACATGCTGTACGGGCCCACCAACGAGGAACAGATCACCGAGATTTTCCGCGCTGCCGCAAGCTCTTACCGCGACGTGCCGAGAATGCTGTACCATATCCAGTGGAAGTTCCGCGACGAGATCCGCCCCCGTTTTGGCGTGATGCGCGGGCGCGAGTTCCTGATGAAGGACGGGTACTCCTTCGACGTGGACCGCGCGGCCGCCGAAGTCAGCTACAACAAGATGATGGTCAGCTACCTCTGCACGTTCGAGCGGCTGGGCCTGCAGGCCGTGCCGATGCAGGCCGAAAGCGGGCCCATCGGCGGCGACCTGGCGCACGAGTTCCTGGTGCTGGCCGACACGGGCGAGAGCGAGGTGTTCCTGGACCGCGCCATGGTGGACATGGCGCTGGGCGACACCCCGGTCGACTACGAGGACGCGGCCGGCCTGGCCGAGATCCGGCGCCGCTGGACCGCGCCCTATGCCCGGACCGACGACACCCACGACCAGGCCGCGTTCGAGGCCGCGGTGGCCGAGGGCGACCGTATGGTCCGCCGCGGCATCGAGGTCGGCCACATCTTCTATTTCGGCACCAAGTACGCCGAGCCGCTGGGCGCCACGATCGTGACGCACGAGGGCGAGCGGGTGCCGATCCACGGCGGTAGCTACGGCATCGGCGTCAGCCGCCTGGTCGGCGCGCTGATCGAGGCGAACCACGACGACAAGGGCATCATCTGGCCCGAGAGCGTGACCCCCTTCGCCGTGGGCCTCGTCAACCTCAAGCAGGGCGACGGCGTGTGCGATGGGGCGTGCGCCGATCTCGAAACCCAGCTCGCCGCAGCCGGGCTCAGCGTGCTGTACGACGACCGAGACGAGCGGGCGGGCGCCAAGTTCGCCACCATGGAACTGATCGGTCTGCCCTGGCGCCTGACCGTGGGGCCACGTGGGCTGAAGGCCGGGACCGTCGAGCTTGCCTCGCGTCGCTCGGGCGAGGTCATAGAGCTGGCGCCCCAGGACGCCGTCGCCCGGTTGGCCGAGATTTACCGCGGCGTCTGAACCCAGGCCCCGCCCGCGGGGCGAACGGCCAAGCGACACCACGGCGCTGCGTGGCGCCGCCCGTTTAACGCCCGGCGAGGACAGGAGCGCGCCATGGCCGCCGACACCGCCGACAGCCCCTCGCTGGCCAAACCCGCGCCGGCGTCCGCCGCGGCGGGGGGCAGCGCTGCCCCGCTCTCGCGGCTCGAATGGATGATCGCGCTGCGCTACCTGCGCCCGCGGCGGGGCGAGGGCGTGATTTCGGTCATCGCCGCCTTCTCGCTGATCGGCATCATGCTGGGCGTCGCCACGCTGATCATCGTCATGTCGGTGATGAACGGCTTTCGCGTCGAGCTGATCGACCGCATCCTGGGCGCCCAGCCCCACATCACCGTGCAGCCCTACGAGGCGCGCCGGCTGGAAGGGGCCGAGGCCATCGACGAGCGGCTGCAGCTGATCCCGGGCATCATGCGCTCGGCCCCGGTGATCGAACGCCAGGTGCTGGCCTCGGGCCCTTCGGGCAGCACGGGCGTCCTGGTCCGCGGGCTAAGCCCCACGGATCTGCGCACCCTGGAGGGCGTCGCCGATCCCGAACAGGCGGCCGGCAGCCTGGACGATTTCGGCGTCGACGTGGGCGGCCCGGGTGGGCAGGGCATCGCCATCGGCTCGGGCGTCGCGCGCCAGTTGGGACTGCGCCTCGGCGACCGGATCCGCCTGGTCAGCCCCGACGGGATCCAGACCCCCTTTGGCGTGACCCCGCGGACCAAGGCCTACCGCATCGCCTATATCTTCCAGATCGGCAGCGCGCAGTACGACAACGCGTTCGTCTTCATGCCGCTCGAGGAAGCGCGGGCCTATTTCTCGATGCCCGACCGGGTGGACCATATCGAGGTGATGGTCGCCGACCCCGACGACCTGGAGCCTTACGGCGGCGCGATCCTACAGGCCGTGGGCGAGACGGCGCCCGGCTGCTGCTATCTCTGGAACTGGAAACGGGCGAACGGCGCGTTCATCGCGGCGCTGGATGTCGAGCGGCGGGTGATGTTCATCATCCTGTCGCTGATCATCCTGGTCGCAGCCCTCAACATCATCGCCGGGCTGACGATGCTGGTAAAGGACAAGGGCCGCGACATCGCCATCCTGCGCACCATGGGGCTGACGCGGGCGGCGATCCTGCGGGTCTTCTTCCTCTGCGGGGGCGCGATCGGGTTCACGGGCACGCTGCTGGGCGTCGGGCTCGGCATCCTGTTCACGCTCAACATCACCGAGATCCAGGCCGCCGTGGAAGCCGTCTACGGCGGCGAGGTGTGGGACCCCCAGATTCGCATGCTGACCGAGGTGCCGGCCGTCATGGTCCCCTCGGACGTGATCATGACCACGGTGATCGCGCTGGTGCTGACCTTTATCGCCACCTGGATCCCGGCGCGGCGGGCGGCGCGGCTGGATCCTGTGGCGGGCCTGCGCGATGGCTGAGCCGGTGCTGCGGCTGGACGGCATCGCCCGGGGCTATGGCCGCGGCGCGGCGCGGGTCGATGTGCTGAGCGGGGCCGATCTGGCGCTGGCGCCGGGCGAGGCGGTGGCCCTGGTCGCCCCGTCCGGCGCCGGCAAGTCCACGCTGCTGCACGTCGCGGGGCTGTTGGACACGCCCGATGCGGGCACTGTGTCGCTGGATGGGCAGGCCGTCACCGGCGCGTCCGATGCCGCGCGCACCGCGGCGCGGCGGCGGCGGATCGGCTTTGTCTACCAGTTCCACCACCTGCTGCCCGAATTCACGGCCGAGGAGAACGTGGCGCTGCCCCAGCTTGCCGCGGGTCAGGGGCGGGCGGCGGCGCGGGCGCGGTCGCTGGCGCTGCTGGCCCGGACGGGGCTGGCCGAGCGGGCCGGCCACCGCCCGGGTCAGCTTTCGGGCGGCGAGCAGCAGCGCGTCGCCATCTGCCGCGCCCTCGCCAACGCACCCGGCGTGTTGTTGGCCGACGAGCCCACGGGCAACCTCGATCCCGCGACCGCCGAGGTGGTGTTCGCGCTGCTGATGGAAATGGTCCGGGCCGACGGCCTGGCCGCGCTGGTCGCGACCCACAACCACGAGATCGCGCGTCGCATGGACCGCACCGTGCGCCTGGAAGCCGGCCGCCTGGTCCCCGCATGACCCGCCAGCCCGACCTCTTTGCGCCGCCGGCCCCCACCGACGTCCCCGCCGGGGTCTCCGCCAGCGCCCCTGGGACCCGCCAACCGCGCCCGACGCCCCACCAGGACGCCCCCGCGACGCGTCCCGCCGCGCCACCCGCATCGCCCGCGGACACCGGCACCAAGACGGCCGCGTCGCCCATCGCGCCCACCGACCGCACGCCGACCGACCGCACGCCCACCGACCGCACGCCGACCGACCGCACGCGCACCGGCTGCGCGGACCCCGGTGGCATCACCCCGCCAGCGGCCACCGCCCATGCGTTACGTCACGCGGTTCCTCTCGCGGAGGGCCTGCTCCACGACGCCCTGGCCACAGACGCGATCCGCGGCCTGGCCCGCGTCGACGAGGCCGCCCTGCGCGCCGCGTGGCGCGAGCTGGTCGAGCGCCGCCTGCCGGCCGCGGCCCGCACGCCGCTTGGCCGGCACTGGCCGATCCACCTGGACCATTGCTTTGCGCGGGTGCTGCTGGACACCGTGCACGGCCGCCCCTGGCGCCAGGTCGTCGCCCCACCGGCCTGGCGCAACGCCGATCCCGGACGCCTCGCCCAGGCGATCGCCCTCGGCGAGGCCATCCTGCACGGCGCCGCCGACCTCGCCGCCCTCAACGCCTATTCCCTCACCCTCCGCGGCAAACGCCGGGGAGGCCCGCGCTAACCACCGATGCCGCCCCACCCGGCTCAGCCGGCGACACCCCGCAGCCACCCCGCGCGATGCGCGGGTGGCGGGCCGGGTCAAGGATCGCCGCCAGGCGACGGGCACAGCCCGCCTGTCCTTGACGCGGCCCGCCACCCGCCAAACGCTGGTCGAGAAGCCCCGTCGGGCTTCTCTCAGCCCACCCTTCCCCTTCCCCTTCGCCGCCGCCGCAGTGACAGTGCTGGGCACCCACGATCCAAGGATCGCGGCGACCAGCCGCGATGCCGCTTGGTCGGATCATCCGCAAAGGCCGAACGATGGGGCAAAGGCACCAGCCGGACCCCATAGGGCACGCCGCGGGTGGCAATCGCCTACGCTTGCCGATCGGGACCGAATGGTTGGGGCGGCGTTCAGCGGTGCTGCTGCCATACTGTCGCGGGTGGGCACGGGCCCGCGCATGCGTAGGTGGCCACAGGCATTGGCAAGTGCGTGGGCACGGGCATAGCCACGGGCATGGGCAAAGGCGCGAGACAGGGTCAGCCGGCGGACCGGGCCGTCATGGCGCAGAGCAGCTCGAAGAGGATCGTCGCGCCCGCCAACGCAGTGATGCCGGCGACGTCGAAGGGTGGGGCGACCTCCACCATGTCCGCCCCGCGGATATCCAGCGGGGCCAGCGCGCGCACCATGCCCTGGGCTTCGCGCATCGTCAGCCCGCCGCACTCCGGCGTCCCCGTTCCCGGCGCCACGCTGGGGTCCAGCGCATCGATGTCGAACGACACATAGGCCGGATGGTCGCCGACCAGCGCCACTGCCTCCTCGATCACCGCACGCCAGCCGCGCTCCTCGACCTCCTCGATCTGCACCACACGCATACCGCTGTCGGTCGAGAACGACCAGAAATCGGGCGCGTAGACCGAGCCGCGGATGCCGATCTGCACCGTTCGGCGCGGGTCGATCAGCCCCTCGTCCACCGCGATCTTGAACGGCGCGCCGTGGTGAAAACGCGAGCCCAGATAGTTGTCGCCCGTGTCGCAGTGCGCGTCGATCTGCACCAGCGCCAGCGGGCGCTCGGCGGCGATGGCGCGCAGGATCGGCAGGCTCATCGAATGGTCGCCGCCCACCGACAGCGGCCTGATCCGCGCTGCGTGCACCCGCTCGTAGATGCGCTGGATCTCGATGTGCGCGCCCTCCAGCGCGAACGGACGCTCGACCCAGGCATCGCCGATGTCGGCCACTCGCGCCGCCGCGAAGGGTGCCACGCCCGTCGCCTGGTTGACCTTGCGCATCATCGTCGAGGCGCTGCGCACCTCGCGCGGGCCGTGCCGCGTGCCCGGCCGGTTGGTCACGCCGCCGTCATAGGGGACGCCGATCACGCCGATGTCGGGCGGATCGGCCGCGAAATCCTCGACATACGGCAGGCGGAAAAAGCTCGGCAGCCCCGTATAGCGCGGGCGATCTGCGGGCGGCGTGGTTGCATCGGATCTGGCGGTCACGCGAGCCCCCCGGGGTCGAACATGTCGCTGCGGTCGGCCCGGCGGACCGCCAGGCCGACCAGACGGTGACCGGCGGCAGGCCCGGATGCCACGATTATCTCGCCGCCGCGTAGAACCGTCCCGCGAAACGTGTTCGCCATCGCACGCCTTGCGACCGCGGTCCCGCGGCTCGCCCGGGGCGACGGACCGCCGGCGGGGCCGGGCCGGCG
>JBCCMW010000191.1:0-7815 GCA_039026175.1 Pseudomonadota bacterium | reverse complement strand
TGTGGCTGCAGCAGGGGCGCCGGCGCCGGCTGATCGACGAGATCGGACAGCCGATCGCCATGTCGGTGCTGCGCACGATCTTCGCGATCGACACGTTGGCCTCGGAGCATACCAGCGTCGGCGACGTCGCAGCCGAACTGGAGGTGGACGCATCCACGGCCAGCCGCCTGGTCGAGAGTGCGGTCGCCAACGGCTATGCCCAGCGCAGCCCCAGCGCTGTGGATCGGCGCAAGTCGGTGCTGAGCCTGACGCAATCGGGCCGCGAGTTGCTGCTCAAGGCGCGGGCCGGACGCGAACAGCTGCTGGCCGAAGTGACGACCGGCTGGACCAGCGACGAGGTCGAGCTGATCGCCGCGCTGCTAAACCGCCTGCACGACGATTTCGAGGTGATCGACAAATCCGTCGAGCGCTGATCGCCCGAGCGCTCCGCAGCCCCCTCGCCCTCGCCCGCATCGGCCTCACGTGATGATTGCAGGCTTTTTATATGCATGCTACACACATCTTAAAGGCGGCCCGGAGGATACAAAAACACCATGAACTGCCTGACCCATCCCACCGTCCAAACGGATCTGCACGATGCGATCTCGCCTATCGAGGAGATCATCGAGGAGGCGCGCCGCGGTCGGATGTTCATCCTGGTGGATCATGAAGACCGCGAAAACGAAGGCGATCTGGTCATTCCCGCCGAGATGGCGACCCCCGAGGTCATCAACTTCATGGCCATGCACGGCCGTGGCCTGATCTGTCTCAGCCTGGCGCCCGAGCGGGTCGCCGCGCTCGGCCTGCCGATGATGGTCGGCAACAATGCCTCGCGGCACGAAACGGCCTTCACCGTGTCCATCGAAGCGCGCGAAGGGGTCACCACGGGCATCTCGGCCCACGACCGCGCGCACACGATCGCCGTGGCGATCGACGCCGACAAGGGCCCCGCCGACATCGCCACCCCGGGCCATGTCTTCCCGCTCTGCGCCCGCGACGGCGGCGTGCTGGTGCGCGCCGGGCATACCGAGGCGGCGGTCGATATCGCACGCCTCGCCGGTCTCAAGCCCGCCGGCGTGATCTGCGAGATCATGAACAACGACGGCACCATGGCGCGCCTGAGCGACCTGGTAGGCTATGCGTTCCGCCACGGGCTCAAGATCGGGACGATCGGCGATCTCATCGCCTTCCGCCGCCGCCACGACAACCTGGTACGCCTGAGCGACCGCCGCATGGTGGACAGCGTCTATGGCGGCGCCTGGGAGCTGCTCGTCTTCACCGACCGCATCAACGGCGCCGAGCATCTGGCCCTGGTCAAAGGCGATATCTCAGGCGGCGCTCCGGTGCTCACCCGTATCCATGCGCTGGATCCCATGCGCGACGTGCTCGGCTTCGACGGTGTCGCGGCGCTGGACGAGACCGGCCGTTCGATGGAGCTGGTCGCCCAGGAAGGCCGCGGTGTGGTGGTGCTGCTCCGCGATCTTACGATCAAGATGCGCGCCCGGGCCGACGACGGGCCGCGCACCCTCCGCGAGTACGGTCTCGGTGCCCAGGTCCTGAGCGCGCTCGGCCTGTCCAAGCTGACCCTCCTGACCAACGCTTCGGCGCCCAATGCCGTCGGCCTCGACGCTTATGGGCTCGAAATCGTCGGCACGCGTCCAATCGATGGGCTGTCGATGCGCCGCACGGCGCGCCGCTCCTCGGCGTAACCGGAAAGCCGCGCGGCATGTTCCAGCCCCTCAAAGGCGTGCGCGTCATCGACCTCAGCCAGGTCCTTGCCGGCCCCTTCGCCACCTATCAGCTCGGCCTCCTGGGCGCCGAGGTCATCAAGATCGAAAAGCCGGACGGCGGCGATTGGACCCGCATCGGCGACTGGGTGCCCGCACTCGCCGAACAGAACATGGGCATGGCCTACATCGTTCAGAACGCCAACAAGAAGTCGGTCGCCATCGACCTCAAACGCAAAGAGGGGCTGGCCGCCGTCGATCGACTGATCGCAGGCGCGGACGTGTTCGTCGAGAACTTCAAGCCCGGCGTCGCCGCCCGGCTGGGCCTCGGCTTCGAAGACGTGCGCCGCACCAACCCCAAGATCGTCTACTGCTCGGTGTCGGCGTTCGGACAGGACGGCCCGTTCAGCGACCGCCCGTCCTACGACCACATCGTCCAGGGCATGTGCGGTATCATGCTGACGACGGGCGAGCCCGGCGCAGGCCCCACCAAGGTGGGCTCGCCGTACGTCGACTATGCGACGGGCATGAACGCCGGCATGGCGGTGCTGGCCGGCCTGTTGGAAGCGCGGCGCACCGGCGAGGCCGTGCAGCTAGACGTCGCGATGCTCGACACCGCCCTCATGCTGATGACCGCACTGATGTCGCGCACCCTGTCGACCGACTGGAAGCCCGAGCGCAGCGGCAATGAGGCCTGGAGCGCGAGCCCCTCCTCGGGCGCGTTCGAAACTGCCTTGGGCACCCTCATGCTGGCTGCCAACAACGCACCGCAATTCAGCCGCCTCTGCCGCGCAATCGGGCGGGAAGACATCCTGCAGGATGCCCGATGGTCCACTGCAGCCGGGCGCAAGACCAACGCCGCGCCACTGCGCCAGACGCTGAGCGAGACCTTCCTCACCCGCTCGGCCGCCGAGTGGGAGGCAGTCCTCAGCGCCGCCTCGGTACCCGCCGGCCGCATCCGCGCGCTCGACGAGATCCTCGCCGAAGAGCACATCGCAACGCGCGGCCTGACCAGCCCCATCGAGATCGACGAGTACGACCGGCCCATCCACATCCCCGCCATGACCTTCAAGGCCAACGGCCAGAACCACCCCAATACGCGCCGCCCCTCCAAGCTGGGCGCAGACACCGACGAGGTACTGACCGCCGCCGGGTTCAGCCCGGACGAGCTGCAGCGGCTGCGCGACGCCGGCGTGATTTGACGCCCGGCCTGGCCGCTGTTGGCCCGGTACGCCCAAGCCCCTGACCGCATGCGGAGCATGACCATGTCTGACTTTCTGTTGTGGGAGCAGGACGGTCCCGTCGTGACGCTCACGATGAACCGGCCGGACGAGCGCAACACGCTCTCCACCCCCGACATCTTCGACGCCTTCGAGGACGCCTGCCGCCGGATCGACCGCGACCTCGGCATCCGCTGCGTCATCCTCACCGGTGCGGGTCCTGCCTTTTGCGCCGGCGGCAACATCAAGCAGATGCGCGACAAGACCGGCATCGCCGCAGGCTCGCCCGCCGACATCCGCGCCACCTACCGCCACGGCCTGCAACGCCTGCCGACGGCGCTGTGGAACCTCGAGGTGCCGGTGATCGCAGCGGTGAACGGCCCGGCCATCGGGGCGGGCTGCGATCTGGCCTGCCTCTGCGACATGCGCATCGCCTCGGAAACCGCGCGCTTCGCCGTCAGCTTCGTCAAGCTTGGTATCGTGCCCGCAGACGGCGGCGCCTGGCTGCTGCCGCGCGTGGTGGGGCACGCCAAGGCGGCCGAGATGATCTTCACCGGCGACGCGATCCGCGCCGACGAGGCGCTGAAGCTCGGCTTGGTCTCGGCCGTGACCGCACCCGACGCGCTGATGGTCGAAGCCCGCGCGCTTGCCCGGCGCGTCGCCGCCAACCCGCCCCAGGCGCTCAGGATGTCCAAGCGCCTGCTGCGCGAGGCGGACGGCAGCAGCCTCGCGACGGTGCTCGAGATGTCGGCCGCCATGCAGGCTCTCGCCCACCATGCCGCCGACCACGACGAAGCCGTCGCCGCCTTCATGGAAAAGCGCCCGCCCACCTTCCAGGGTCGCTGAGACGCCAGGCTTTCCTCCGCCGGCGACACCCGCATCGCCGGCCGCGCGCCGCAGGCCCCGCCCCCTCCTGCCTGCCCAAGACCGGGCGCCGGCCGTCGTCGAACGCGGCGACGACCTGTCCCCTGCCGGCGGCCGGCGTTTCCCGTGTCTGCGGCATCGCCGATACCGTGAAGCCTGGCATCCACGATCGCAACGTCCCGCGGATGCCGTGCGGCACGGCCTCGGCCCGGGCCATGCGCGCCCCGTTCGCGCCAGGGATCTCGAACGTCGGCCATGGGTCCGCGGCAATCGCATCGCACCGCCCGCCCAAAGGATCGCGGCACCCTGCCCTTGCGCGTCAGGAAATACTCTGTCATTCAAATGATCGATGGATTGACAGAGCGACCAGTGATCGACGGACCCGACACCCCTCGATGCAGCCACGGCACCCATCCGGAACGACCGCCTTTCGTGGCGCCTGCCGAGACGACGCTGGCGGTGGCTGCCGCCATGCTCCGCGCGGCAGGCGATCCAGCCCGGTTGCGCCTGTTGCTTCGGCTGGCCGAGGGCCCGCGCTGCGTCACCGAACTGGCCGACGCGGAGGGCGAGAAACTCGCCACCGTATCGGCCCGGCTGCAGCTGCTGCACGCCGCGCGGCTCGTCTCGCGCCGGCGTGCCGCCAAGCATATTCACTATGCGCTGGCGGACGAGCACGTCGCCCGCCTCCTGCGCGACATACTGGACCATGCCGCCGAGGATGTGCGGCCGGTCACCACCTACGAAGGAGCGAGCGCATGAGCGGCAGCGACCCAAAGCGCGATGACCATCCCCACGTGCACGGCCCCGGCTGCGGGCATACGGCGGTGCGCCACGGCGACCACGTCGACTATCTGCACGACGGTCACCTGCACCACCCGCACGGGGACAGCGTCGACGAGCACGTGATCGAAGTGTCGGCCGAGAACCCGGACGCCTGCGCACCCATCGGGGCCGATACGCTGGGCCACGCGCCCGGCCATGTTCACGGGCCGGGCTGCGGGCACGAAGCGGTGCCCCACGGCGACCATGTCTGCTATCTGGTCAACGGTCGGCTGCACCATCCGCACGACGGCCACTGCGACGATCACGGCCCGCTCGAGGTGCTCTGACCCCGCAATCACCCGCCCAATCGCCCGCCGCTGCCTTGCACGGCCTAGGAGCCGGGCACACGTCGGGCCTGGCCCTAGACGCCGCCGAACCGCAACAGGGCGAGCGAAAACCAGATGACCGATAGCCCCGCCATCAGCTGCAGCGACGGCGCGGCGACCGCGATCACGCCCAGCCGGTCGGACGAGGCGTGGGCCACGCCCCGCGCAGCGACGCTGGACACGGCCACCAACGCCGTCATCGCAGCGACACCCAGGCCCATCACCAGCGCCGCCACGGCCCCCGCCAGCGCGATCCCCATCTGCCAGGCGATCACCAGCAGAAACAGCGCGCCCGTACAGGGCCGCATCGCGATCCCTACGATCATCGCAGCGGTATCGCGCACGGTGCAGAGGCGAGCCACATCCTCGGGCGATGGCCCGTGGGCATGGCAGCCGCACGGCGCGTCGTGCCCGTGCCATTGCCCGCGCCCGCGCCCGTGCCCGTGCCCGTGCCCGTCCGCGTGCGCGTGGCCACCCCCCGCCAGCGCGACAGCCGGCACCGTGCGCTGCCACAGCGCGCGCGCGCCGCGCACTGCCAGCGCCCCGCCGATGGCGCCGATCGCCATATAGCTGGCCGGCGCCAGATACTCCTCGGCCAGCGACGTCATCTGCGCCGCAGTGGCCTCGAGCAGGAAGAAGCCGCCATAGACCAGCAGGATGGCCCACAGCGCCTGCGCCAGGCTCGACAGCAGCGCGACGCCGACCAGGCGCTGCGCCGAAACGGCCGAGCCCAGCCCCACGCCGCCGATCAGATACTTGCCATGGCCCGGCCCCACCGCGTGAACGAAGCCATAGGCGCCGGCCGCACCCAGCAGCGCTGCCCAAGCCCCCGGCTCGCCGCCGCGCAGCGCCTGGATCGCGCCGGCCATCTCGTTCTGGAACAGGCGCTGCTGCACCAGCGCCCAGCGCGCCAGATCGTCCCACAGGGCCGACCCCGCCGACAGCGCGACCGCAACGGCACCCAGCATGACCGCAAGGCCCAGGATCAGTCGCATGACACGATGGCCCGGTCCGCGAACAACGCGCCCACGTTGGGGATGTCGGGCGTCTCTTCGCGCGCCAGTTGGAACAGCGTGGTCTGCAGCGAGGCCAGTTCGGCACCGGGCTCGAACGGCTGGGCGCGCGCCGTGCAGCCCTCAGCCGGCCCGGCCAGCGCCGGCAAATCCGGCATGGTCACGGCATAGTAGTAGGTCGCCTCGTAGGCCATCACCTCGGCCGACCGGCCTTGCAGCGCCACGGGTGCCTCCAACCGGCGGGTAAAGCTCACCTGCAGTCGCCCGTCCACCAGGTCGACGGCCAGCCCTGCCGGCGCATCCAGCGCGGTCGCCTTCCCGTCGATCGACAGCCTGGCAAACCCCTCGAACCCCTCGGGCCAGGCGTCGAAGTCCCGCGCCAGCAGGCCGCGCGCCTGGTCGTCCAACCGACCCTCGGCATCCGGCACCAACCCCAGGGCCGTGATCATGTAGAGCGACACGAACGGGTCGAGGCGCCACGTAACCTCCAGCGCCTGCAGCACCCGGCCGTCGCCGAACACAAAGTCGATACCGGCATCGACGAACACGTGCGGGTGCGCGGCAGCCGGTGCGGCCGTCGCGCACATCGCAACGGAAATCGCGGCGGCGAGCGGTTTTTTGGTCACGTCGCGGCGGCTCTCGCGGGCATCGGGTCGAGGCTGAAGGGCTGCAACTCGGGTACTATGCGATACAGTATCTCAGGCGCTTTGTCGCGCTCCGCACCGCCGACGATGGTCACAATTCGCGTAGCATCGATCCCGTCGGGCCATCCGTCCAGCACCCGCGGCGGACCGGTCACGTGACCCACCACGTGCAGCACGCGCGGCGTGCCCGGATGACCGGCCAGCTCGACCAGCCCCTTTATGCGCAGCAGGTTGGGGCCATAGCGGTCCTGCAGCGCGGCAACCGCCCGTTCCAACGCCCAGGGATCGACCGGGCCGCTGGCCGAGAAACAGAAGGCCGAGGCCGTGTCGCCATGCCGGTTCACGTCGTGGTGGTGATGCCCATGACCATGCCCGTGCCCGTGCCCGTGCCCGTGCCCGTGCCCGTGGTTGTGGTTGTGATCGTGGCCATGCGCATGATGGTGCCCATCGCCGTGCCCATGACCGTCCCCGTGATCCGCCCCGGCGTCGTCGCGAAAACCCAGCCAGGTCTGCACATCGGGCGGCAGCCCCGCCGGATCGAAGGCGGCTAGCGAGAACAGGCTTTCCGGCGTCGCCTGGTCTACCGGCGCCACCCGAGCATTCGGGTTGCGCACCCGCAACAGCGCGTGCAGCGCCTCCAGGTCTCGGCGCGAGGCGGGATCGCGCGCGAGATCGCCCTTGGTGACCAACAGCAGGTCTGCCACCGCCACCTGGCGCGCCGCCTCGGGAAAGCGCTCGATGGCGTGCGCGCCGTGCACCGCGTCGACCAGCGTCACCACGCCGTTCAGCGTGAACCGCGTCACCATCTCGTCGCTGGTCATGAAGGTCTGCAGCAACGGCGCGGGGTCGGCCAGACCCGTCGTCTCGATCACCACGCGCGAGAAGCTAGGGCCGACGCCCCGCTCGGCCGCGTCCAACAGCTTCAGCAGCCCCAGCCGCACATCGCCCGAGACCGTGCAACAGAGACAGCCGACCGACTGGGCAAAGGCCCGTTCGTCGGCCGGCGCCACCAGCGCCCCGTCGATGCCCGCCTCGCCGAACTCGTTCACGATCACGGCCGTGTCGCCGAAGCCCGGCGCATCGATCAGCCGGTTCAAGAGCGTCGTCTTGCCGGCCCCCAGGAACCCGGTGAGGATCGTGACGGGGATGCGTCTCACGCCTTTCCCCCGGAACCGGCGTCGGGATGGTCGGCGCCCCATACGCGGCGCGCATCGGCGGCG
>JBCCMW010000190.1:0-7841 GCA_039026175.1 Pseudomonadota bacterium | reverse complement strand
GGCCGAGACGCGCACGGCGGCCGAAGACGCGGCCGAGGCGGTCGATGTCGAGATCGACGAGCTGCCGGCCGTCGTGGATCCCGAGGCCGCACTGGCGCCCGGCGCGCCGCAATTGCACGACACGGCGCCCGGAAACCGTGCCTATCGCTGGGAATGTGGCGATCGGGCGGCGGTGGAGGCCCATTTCGCGGCCGCTGCACACGTCGTATCAACCCCGGTTCTTAACCAGCGCATCGTCGTGGCCTCGCTCGAGCCACGGGCGATCAACGTCGTCTACGATCCCACGACCGCGCGGTGGGAGGCCTGGTGCTCGTCCCAGGGCGTGCACGGCATGCGCGCCAAGATGGCCAAGGCGATGGGCGTCGACGCGGCACGGGTGCGGGTGCACACCGGCGACGTGGGCGGCGCCTTCGGCATGAAGCTGATGGACCACCACGAATATGCGCTCTGCGCGCTGGCCGCAGCCGACCTGGGCCGCCCGGTCAAGTGGATCTCGTCGCGGTCCGAGGCGTTCCTGTCCGACGCGCAGGGGCGCGACCTGCGCGGCACGGTCGAGGGCGCCTTTACCGCCGACGGCCGGCTGACGGCGATCCGCATGCGCACGGTCTCGGGCCTCGGCGCGCGCTTTTCGACGGCGGCGCCCGCGGTGCACACCGTTTTCTCGGCCAGCATCCTGGGCGGGATGTACGCGGTCGAGGCGATCCATGCCGAGGTGACGGGCGCCTTCGTCAACACGCCGCCGACCGACGCATACCGCGGCGCGGGCCGGCCCGAGACCATCTACATGACCGAACGGCTGATCGAGGCCGGCGCGCGCCACTTCGGCGAGGACCGCGCCGCGTTCCGGCGCAAAAACCTGCTCACGGCCGACGCAGTGCCCCACGCGGCGCCCGGCGGCTTTACCTTCGACAGCCTGGACTGCCCGCGCGTGCTGGACCGCGCGCTGGAGGCGGCAGACTACCACGGCTTCGAGGCGCGGGCGGCCGAGAGCGCGTGCGAGGGCAAGGTGCGCGGCATCGGCGTCGCCTACTACTTCGAACGGACCGGCGGCGGCCCCGTCGAGAAGGGGCGCATGGACCTGACCGCCGACGGCGAGCTGCGCGTCTACATCGGCACCCAGAGCAGCGGCCAAGGGCACGAAACCGCCTGGGCCCAGATCGCGCACCAGAGCCTGGGCCTGAGCTTCGATCGCATCCGCGTGATGTACGGCGACAGCGATGCGCTGCCTGCGGGCGGGGGCACCGGCGGCTCGCGCTCGGCCATCAAGGCGGGCCAGGTGCTGCCGCCGACGGCCGACGATCTGGTGGCCAATGGGCTGGACCAGGCGGCAGACATGCTGGAGGCCGCGGCCGGCGACGTCGAGTACGACCCCGGCAGCGCCGCCTACCGCATCGCCGGCACCGACCGGCAGGTGTCGCTGGAACGGGTAGCCGCGGCCGCCGGCGGCCTGCGCGGCGAAGCGGGGGTGGACGACAAGACCACCACCTTCCCCAACGGCGCCCATATCTGCGAGGTGGCCCTGGACCGCGAGACCGGGCGCGTCGAGGTGCTGCGCTACACCATCGTCGACGATTTCGGCCGGATGATTAATCCGATGCTGGTCGCCGGCCAGGTGCACGGCGGCATCGTGCAGGGCATCGGCCAGGTGATCGGCGAGGCAGCCGTCTGGGACCCGGACAGCGGCCAGCCGCTGTCGGGCAGCTTCATGGACTATGCGATGCCCCGGGCTGCGGACGTGCCGTCCTTCTCGCTGGCGTTCGAGGAGATCCCCTCGACCACCAACGCGCTCGGCATCAAGGGCTGCGGCGAGGCCGGCTCGGTGGGCGGGATCCCGTCGACAGCGCTGGCCATCCTGGACGCGCTGTGGCGCGCCGGCGTGCGCGAGCGCGTGCCCGAGACGCCCTACACGCCGCTCAAGCTGTGGCAAGCGCTGCACGCGCCCCCGGACGAAGCGGCCGTCGCCGCCGAGTGACGCCAAGACAGGCAGGGCACGGCGACCGCGCAGCCCCCGACCGTACAGCACCCGGCCGCGCAGCCCCACACCCCGCAGCCCCCGACCGGGCAGCCCCACACCGCGCAGCCCCTCCGCGCCCCGTACCGCAGGCCGCGACGTCCAGGCCCCATCCGAGGATGCCGCCGCGGCTGAGCGCGCCGGACCTGCGCCGCGGGCCAGGTGCGTGGCTCAGCCGTACACGGCTTCTTTCTTAAAGTGCTTGGTCAGCAGGTAATAGACGACCGCGCGGTACTTGTTGCGCTCGGACGTGCCGTACTGCTTGACGACGGCATCGATGGCGCTGTCCAGCTCCGGCCCGTCGGGCAGCCCCAACTTTTTCATCAGGAAGTTCTTCTTGACCGTCTCGATCTCGTGCGGCTGGCTCGAGGCCACCGTGGAGGCGTCGGCATTGTAGATCGCGGGGCCGCAGCCGATGGTGACCTTGGTGAGCAGATCCATGTCCGGCTCGACCTTGCACTTCTCCTTCAGATCCTTGGCATAGCGCTCGATCAACTCGTCGCGGCGGCTCATGGGACGTCCTCCTCACCAGTCGTGTCGGCGAGCTCTGTGGTACTGCGCTCGCCTGTTGGTTGCACGCCGCCATCCCGCCAAACTTCTGTCGAGGAGACAACGCTGCACATGCCGGTTCTGGCGGGAAAAAGCCCCTGGGTGGGCGCCGCGCGGCCGGGATGCAACGCTCCGTGTCCCCTGTGCCGCCCGATCCGGCCCCCGGCGCAGTCGCCCCCCCGGGGGGGCGAGCGCCTGAGCGGCCCCGTGAGCTCGGGTTCCCAGGCTGTGATCCCCAGGCTATGGTTCCGAGGCTGTGGTCCCCGGGCTGTCGTCCCGAGGCTGTGGCCCCGAGGCTGTGGCCCCGAGGCTGTGGCCCCGAGGCTGTGGCCCCAAGGCTGTGGCCCCAAGGCTGTGGCCCCAAGGCTGTGGCCCCAAGGCTGTGGCCCCAAGGCTGTGGCCCCGAGGCTGTGGCCCCAAGGCTGTGGCCCCGAGGCTGTGGCCCCGAGGCTGTAGCCCCGAGGCTGTAGCCCTGAGGCGCTCGGGCCCCGGCCCACCCGCGTCAGTATTCGTCACCAAGCCTGAAGCGTCGGCAAACACGTCCGTTTCGATGCGCCATGGCCGTACCGCCGCGCGAAAGCCGTCCCCGGCAACAGCGCCGGCGCCGCCGAGCCTGGCCATCGTGCGCACAGGGCCCGCACACCCCAGCCTGCCGGACCGGATGACCGCCCGCCGGTCCCCCAGAAAACGGCACGGGGCGCCGCTCCGCTGGCGGCATCGAAGACGAAAGGCGGAAAGCCGGGTTCCCGACGGGCATCGGGTGGGCGATGCGAGGGCGCGCGAGCGACCGAGCGGGGGCACCGATGCCCCGCCGCTAAAACCGGGCTCAGGTGATGCGACCGTGGCAGTGTTTGAACTTCCGGCCCGATCCGCAGGGGCACGGGGCGTTGCGCCCCACTTTGCCCAGCGGGTTTTCGGCATCGGGCACGCCGGTGGGTGGTTCGGGCAGCGCGCCCTCGGGCGCCTTGCCGAGCGGCACGCCGCCACCGGCATCGGCACCCGGCTGGGCGAGGGCGGGTCCGGGCATCGCCGCGGCGCCCGCCGCCAGCGCGGCCTGGCTCCGCACCAGTGCCTCGCGCTCGGCGATCAACCGCTCGCGCTCGGCCTGCTCCTCGGCCGTCATCAGCCGCAGCATCGAAAGCTGGCGCGTCACGTCGCGCCTGAGCCGCATCAGCAGGTCCTCAAACAGCGTGAACGCCTCGGACTTGTACTCGTTCAGCGGGTCGCGCTGGGCGTAGCCGCGCAGCCCGATCACCGAGCGCAGCTGGTCCAGCATCGTCAGATGCTCGCGCCAGTGGTGGTCCAGGATCTGCAGCAGCACCTGCTTTTCGACCTGGCGCATCGTCTCGATGCCGATCTCCTGGACCTTGTCGTCATAGGACTGGTCGGCGCGCTCGACCAGGCGCTCGAGCAGCACCTCGTCGTCGACGCCCTCCTCCTCGGCCCAGGCGGCGACGGGCAGCTCCAGACCCAGGATCTCGCTGCTCTCGCGCCCCAGCGTCTCGGTGTCCCAGCTCTCGGCCGTGGCGCGCTTGGGCACGTGGCGCGACACCAGATCTTCGAGCACGATGTGGCGCATGTCGCGGACCGTCTCGGACAGATCCTCGGCCTCCATCACCTCGCGGCGCTGCTCGAAGATCGCCTTGCGCTGATCGTTCATCACGTCGTCGAACTTCAGCAGGTGCTTGCGCATGTCGAAGTTGCGCGCCTCGACCTTGCCCTGGGCGTTCTGGATGGCCTTGTTCACCCACGGGTGGACGATCGCCTCACCCTCCTCCAGCCCGAGCCGCTGGAGCATGCTGTCCAGCCGCTCGGACCCGAAGATCCGCATCAGATCGTCCTGCAGCGACAGATAGAAGGACGAGCGCCCCGGGTCGCCCTGGCGGCCCGAGCGGCCGCGGAGCTGGTTGTCGATGCGCCGGCTCTCGTGGCGCTCGGTGCCGATCACCCACAGCCCCCCGGCCTCCAGCGCCTGGCCCTTGGCGGCCTCGACCTCGGCCTCGATGCGCGCGCGCTCGGCCTCGATGCGTTCGGGGTCGTTGATGCCCTGCACGGCGTCGGCCAGCATCATCTCGACGTTGCCGCCCAGTTTGATGTCGGTGCCGCGGCCGGCCATGTTGGTGGCGATGGTCACCTGACCGGGCCGGCCGGCCTGGGCGACGATCTGGGCCTCCTGCTCGTGATAGCGCGCGTTCAACACGTTGTGATCGACCTGCGCCTTGGTCAGCTCGGCCGACAGCGCCTCGGACTTCTCGATCGAGGTGGTGCCCACCAGGATCGGCTGGCCGCGCTTCTGCCCGTCCAGAATGGCCTCGACGATGGCGGCGTTCTTCTCGGCAGCGGTGCGAAACACCTGATCGTCGTCGTCGATGCGCGCGATCGACAGGTTGGTCGGGATCTCCAACGCCTCCAGCCCGTAGATCGACTGGAACTCCTCGGCCTCGGTCAGCGCGGTACCGGTCATGCCGGCCAGCTTGTCGTACAGCCGGAAGTAGTTCTGGAAGGTGACCGACGCCATCGTCTGGCTCTCGGGCTGGATCGCCACGCGTTCCTTCGCCTCGACCGCCTGGTGCTGGCCGTCGCCCCAGCGCCGCCCCTCCATCATGCGGCCGGTGAACTCGTCGATGATGATCACCTTGCCCTGCTTGACGATATAGTCGCGGTCCTTTTGGAACAGCTTGTGCGCGGTCAACGCCTTGTTCAGGTGGTGCAGCAGGCCGATGTTCTGCGGGTCGTACAGCGTCGCGTCCTCGCCCAGCACGCCCATCTCGCGCAGGATCGCCTCGGCCGTCTCGTTGCCCGCGTCGGTGAAGGTCGCCTGGCGCGCCTTCTCGTCGATCTCGTAGGCGTCGGCGTCCAGCCGGGGGATCACTTGGTCGGCGGCCTCGTACAGCTTGGCACGGTCCTCGGCGGGGCCCGAGATGATCAGCGGTGTCCGCGCCTCGTCGATCAGGATCGAGTCTACCTCGTCCACGATCGCAAAGGCGTGGCCGCGCTGGGTCATATCCTCCAGCCGGAACTTCATGTTATCGCGCAGGTAATCGAAGCCCAGCTCGTTGTTCGTGGCGTAAGTCACGTCGCAGGCATAGGCTTCGCGGCGCTGGTCGTCGTTCAGCCCCGGCACGATCACGCCGGTGCTCAGGCCCAGAAAGGCATAGACCCGGCCCATCCATTCGGCGTCGCGCTTGGCCAGGTAGTCGTTGACCGTGACCACGTGCACGCCCTTGCCGGTCAGCGCGTTCAGGTACACGGGCATGGTGGCGACCAGCGTCTTGCCCTCGCCGGTTTTCATCTCGGCGATCTGGCCCTGGTGCAGCACGATGCCGCCCATCAACTGCACGTCGAACGGGCGCAAACCGATGGCACGGCGCGCCGCCTCGCGCGCGTTGGCAAAGGCGTCTGGCAGGATCTGTAGCAGCGTCTCGCCGGCGGCCAGCCGGTCCTTCAACCGCTGGGTGACGCCCTGGATCTCGTCATCGTTCAGCGCCTGGTACTCGGGTTCCTTGGCGTTGATCGCGTCGACCAGCGGCCGCATCGCCTTGACCTTGCGGTCATTGGTCGAGCCGAAGACCTTTCTGGCGAGGCTGCCGATGCCAAGACCCGATAAAGCTACCATCCTGCCGCGCTCCGCTGCCGGGGTGCGCCGCGCCGCCCCGAACTCTCCGCCCTGCCGCCGCCGCTGTCGCAGCGCCCCGTCTCGGCCGCCACAGCGGCCCTCGCCTCCGTCCGCCGCCGGCGCGGCCCGCCCCGCGCGCGGCGCCGCTGAGGCATGCGCCCCGACGGCCAAAGGACCCGCCGGGATCCGCCGTCCAGACTGCCAGCCGCGTCGCCAACGCCCCGTAAAGGCGGCAGACGACACCGTTTCCCGGCGTCGTCCGAGGCACACGGCCACGTGACACCAAGGCAGGTCGCCGCCCCTCCGCGGCGCTTGCCCCGCCGCGGCGCCTGCCGCTACACCCGGCGGGCACGACGATCGCGCGAGCGCCAATGCCCGCGGGACGACGTCCAAGAAACGCCGTTGGATGTATGGGGCGGCCCGGAACGTGTCAACGCGACCGCCGACAGCCCCCGCCCCCGAGGAGAGAACGCCGTGACCGACACCCCCTATGCTCGCCTCTGCCGCGCGACGGCGATCGCCGCGGGTCTCTTTGCCCTGGCGTTTGCGCCGCTGCCCGCCATCGCGCAGACCGACGACGGCGGCGATGGCCAGGCCCCGGCGGAACAGGCCGAGCCAGCGCCCGAGGCGGACGCGCCCGCGGCGGGCGAGGATGCCGGGGATGCCGCTGCGGCCGAGGCCGAGGACGCGGGGGAGGAGGCTGCCGAGGCGCCGGCCGTGCCCGCCCCGCCGGTTGCCGCCGGCGATACCGTCGCCTCGGTCGACGGCACGGCGCTGGAGCTCGGCGATCTGCTGGTGCTGCGCCAGAACCTGCCCGCGCAGTACCAGCAGCTGCCGGACGAAATCCTGATCCGCGGCCTGATCGAGCAACTGATCGACCAGGAGCTGTTGGCCACCGCTGCCATCGCCGCGGGGCTTGAGGCGACGCCGTCCACCGCCTACAACCTGGCCAGCGTGCGGCGCGCGACCCTGGCCGAGGCATACCTGCGCGACCAGCTGACCGCGCGCGTGACCGAGGACGCGGTGCGCGAGGCCTATGACGCCGAGATCGCCACCGCCGAGCCGGTGCGCGAGGTGCGCGCCTCGCACATCCTGGTGGACGAGGAGGCCAAGGCGGCCGATCTGCGCGCCCAGTTGGACCGCGGGGCCGACTTCGCCGAGCTTGCCCGCGAGCACGGCACCGACGGCACCGCCGCGCGCGGCGGCGATCTCAACTTCTTCGCGTTCGAAGAGATGGTGCCCGAGTTCGCCGAGGCGGCCTTTGCGACCGAGATCGGTAGCGTGTCGGGCCCGATCCAGACCCAATTCGGCTGGCACGTGATCCTGGTGACCGACGAGCGCGAGCGGCCGTTGCCCGCGTTCGAGGAGGTCGCGCCGCAGATCGCCGACAGCCTGCGCCGTCAGGTCCAGCGCGATGTGATCGAAGAGTTGCGCGCCGCCGCCGCCGTCGAGATCGTCGAGCCAGGCGTCCCGCCCGCGGCGATCCGCGACGACGCGCTGCTGGCGGCACCCAGCGAGTGAGCGCCGGCGCCGCAGCGCGCCACCCGTGCCGGGCCGCACGCCCGAATGGCCGAGCCGGGCGGCGCGCGCGCCCCGTTCTGCGCCCCGCCCAGCGCCCCGCCCAGCGCCCCGTCCTGCGCCCCGGACGGGGTGCCGGACGGGGCG
>JBCCMW010000189.1:0-7999 GCA_039026175.1 Pseudomonadota bacterium | reverse complement strand
GCCTGCGGCGGGCAGTTCACCGCCAACACCATGGCCTGTGTGTCCGAGGCGATGGGCCTGGCGCTGCCCAATTCGGCCGGCATGCCCGCGCCCTATCAGAGCCGCGACCAGTACGGCGAGGCGACCGGGCGCGCGATTATGAACCTGATCGCCAACAACATCCGCGCGCGCGACATCGTCACGCGCGAGGCGCTGGAGAACGCGGCGCGCGTGGTCGCCTGTACGGGCGGCTCGACGAACGCGGGCCTGCATCTGCCTGCCATCGCGCACGAGGCGGGCATCAAGTTCGACCTGGATGACGTGTGCCAGATCTTCCGGGACACGCCGTATTTCGTCGACCTCAAGCCGGGCGGCAAATACGTGGCCAAGGATCTGTGGGACGTCGGCGGCGTGATGGTCGTGATGAAGGAGCTGATGCGCGGCGGCTATCTGCACGGCGACACGATGACCGCGACGGGCCGCACCATGAAGGAGAACCTGGCCAACGTGGACGGCGAGGCCGACGGGCGGGTGATCTATCCCATCGAAAAACCGCTCGCGGCCACCGGCGGCGTGGTGGGCCTCAAGGGCAACCTCGCCCCCGAGGGCGCCATCGTGAAGGTTGCGGGCATGAAGAAGCTGCGCTTCGAAGGCCCGGCCCGGGTGTTCGAATGCGAGGAGGAGGCGTTCGAGGCCGTACAGCGCCGCGCCTACGAGGCCGGCGAGGTGATCGTCATCCGCAACGAGGGTCCGCGCGGCGGCCCCGGCATGCGCGAGATGCTGGCCACCACCGCCGCGATCTCGGGCCAGGGGATGGGCGGCAAGGTCGCGCTGATCACCGATGGCCGCTTCTCGGGCGCCACGCGCGGCTTCTGCATCGGCCACGTCGGCCCCGAGGCCGCGGTCGGCGGTCCCATCGGTCTGCTCGAGAACGGCGATATCATCACCATCGACGCCAGACGCGGCATCCTGAAGGTCAAGCTCAGCCAAAAGGAGCTGCGCGCGCGCGCCAAGGCCCGCAAGGCGCCGCCCGCACGACGTACCGAGTACGGCTCGGGCGCGCTCTGGAAATATGCTCAGCTCGTGGGCTCGACCAAGGACGGCGCGGTCACACATCCTGGTCAGGCGGGAGAGCGACACGTGTATGCCGATCTCTGACCGCCCTGGCGGTCCGCGCCGCGGGCCATGGCGTAGGTAAAGGCCGAAAGGCGCGTGCGATGATGCAGGGTTTCTGGGCGGCCGGGGCCGCACTGCTGGCCATGTTGGCGGCCGGCTGTCAGCTGAGCGTCGGCGAGAACACGGCCGCCGCCGAATTCGACCGCCAGCGCGCCATCGACCGGTTCCAGATCGTCGAGACCCTGCCCGAGCGCGCCGTCATCGTGGCCGACGGTCGGACCGTGGCGGTCACGCCGCCCGAAGGCGCCTGCATCACCGAGGACGCCATCGACGTGTCCGAGCGCTCGGCCTTCGTGCTCTACACAGACTGTGCGCTGGTGACCGGCCCCGACGGCGCGCCGCTGGCGGCGATCAATGCGCAGGACGCGCCGTTCGCGGGCCTCGTCACCCTGTCTGTCTCGGGCGAGGGCCGCGTCGCCCTGTGGCGGCTGAGCGCGTTCGTCGAAACCGATGAAGGCCAGCAGTTGCTGGCGCGCAGCCGGCAGGGCGGCAGCATCGCGGTCGTCGAGCAGCGCCGCATCGGCGAGATGCTGTTCGTGCTGGTCGAAAATCGCGACGAACAGGCCATGGCGCTGCTGTCGCGCCGCTTCTGGCGCTGCTTTCTGGAGCTCAACGGGCGGATGGCGGTGATCACCGTTTCGGGCTTTCGGGCGCGTCCGCTGGCCGACGACGCGCTGTTCGCCGAGGTGTGGCGCCACGCCGTCGCGCTGGCCGAGGGGAATGCACAGCCGGTGCCGCCTGCGCCCTCCGACGCCGCTCCTGCCAAACCCGCCCCCAGCGTTTCGATCCCGGACATCGGCGAGGTGCGCACCGTCGGCAAGGCCCGCCGCTAGCGTCGGGTCGGGCAACCCGGGCCGCGGTTACGACCCCGGTTCCGATCCCGGCCCCGCCGCCGCCCCTCGCCCCGGCGCCGGCTCTGGTTCCGGCCCCCCGCCGCGGCCCCAGGCCCCGCCGCCGGCTCTGGTTCCGGTCCCGGGTTCCGGCTCTCCGCCGCCGATCCTGGCCCGGTCTTTGGCTCAGAGCGCCAGTTCGGCCCAGACGGGCACGTGGTCCGAGGGTTTCTCGCGGCCGCGGAGGGCGCTCTCGACATGGGCGCCGGTCAGCAGGTCGGCCGCCTCGGGCGTCAACAGCAGATGGTCGATGCGGATCCCGTCGTTGCGGTCCCAGGCGCCGCGCTGATAGTCCCAGAAGGTATAGACACCGTCGCCCTGGTCGGCCTCGCGCACCGCGTCGTGCAGGCCGAGGTTGGTGAGGCGGCGCCACGCGTCCCGCGTCTGCGGCAGGTACAGCGCATCGTCGACCCAGTTTTGCGGGTTGGCCGCGTCGCGCGCCTCGGGGATCGCGTTGTAGTCGCCAGCGAGCACCGCGGGCGTCTCCTCGGCCAACAGATCGCGGGCCCGGACCTCGAGCCGCGCCATCCAGGCGAGCTTGTAGTCGTACTTGGGCCCCGGCACCGGGTTGCCGTTGGGCAGGTACAGCCCGCAAAGGCGGAGCGCCCCGCCGCCCTCGCCATAGACGGTGCCTTCGATCCACCGGGCCTGTTCGTCGCCATCGTCGCCCGGCAGGCCGCGCACCACGTCGTCGATCCGCCCGCGGGCCAGGATGGCGACGCCGTTGAAGGACTTCTGCCCGTGCGTCTCGACGGCGTAGCCGGCATCCTCGATTGCCTCGCGCGGGAACTTGGCGTCCTCGCTCTTTAACTCCTGCAGCACGCAGGCGTCGGGGGCCGAGGTCTTGAGCCAGTCGACCAACAGGTCGAGCCGCGCCTTGATGCCGTTGATGTTCCACGTCGCGATCCGCATGGCCCGCTTAGAGCGGTGGCCGCGATGGCGGTCAAGCGCCGGGATCGGCGCGCGTGGGGTCGGGAGCCGGGGTGCCGAGCGGGGTATCGCGGCGGAAGCTGATCGAGAGCTGTCCGATCTCGATCCCGAACTTGTAGACATAGGCCCGGTTGATCGCGACCTGGTCGTCAAGCTGCCAGATGTAGTCGTCGAAGCTGACGCGCAGGGTGCCGTCGGGCGTGGGCAGATCGATGGTGTAGCGCCAGTTGAAGGCGTTGCCGGCTTCCTCGCCCTCGGCCGTGCCGATCACGCCGTCCGCGCTGCCGGTCCAACTCTCGGGCCCGGTCTGGCGCAGGCGCCAGATGCGCTGTTCGGTGCTGCCGTCCTCGTAGACGAAATCCTCGATCAGCGTCAGCGTCTCGCCGTCCCATTCGCCCAGCACGTCGACCACGAAGCTGCGGCGAAGATCGCCGAAGCGGTCCTGGAAAATGCCGTGGGCGGTGAGCGTGCCCGCGAAGAACTCCTCCATCTCCAGCGTCGGCGTCGCCTCGGCATAATCGGCCAGGTCCGGCGTGCCGGCGCAGGCAATCAGGGCGAACGGCGCCGCAAGGGCGAGGCATGAGCGCAGCATGGCTGGGAGCTAGTCCCGCGGCGGCGCCTGTCATCTGCGCCGCCGCCGACCGGCCCGCGCGCAACCCAAAGATGACGTACCCGTAAAGATCACATTCTGTCACAACTGTGAGATGTATACGAAGATAAAGCCCACGTAGTTGTGACACGATTTCTTGATTCTTTATCAATTAGGATCAAGAAAACTTGTCTTTTCAGCCTCGTCATTTGGTCGTGGTGCAAGTTGCAGCGCATCGACCAACCCCCTTTGCAAGGAGACGTGGGATGCGAAGACGTTCGATGCTGACGGCGGCCGCGGTGGCGGTCGCGCTGCCCGGTCTGGCAGCGGCCACGACGCTGGAGATTACGGTTACCTCATCGTCGCCCACCGGTGGGCTCGCGATCACCCCGCTGTACGTGGCATTCCACGACGGCTCGGTGGACCTTTTCGACGAGGGCGATCCCGCCAGCGCCGGGATCGAGCTGGTGGCCGAAGAGGGCGTGGCCAACGGGCCGGGCAGCATCGCGGCCGAGCGGCTGGCGATCCAGGGCGACAGCCAGGGCGCGATCCTGGCCTCGCCCTCCGGGCCGCCGCCGATCGAGCCGGGCGAGACGGTGCGCACCCGGGTCGACGTGAACGGCGGGACCAACCGCTTCTTCAGCTTCTTCTCGATGATCCTGCCGTCGAACGATGCGTTCATCGGCGTGGACGACCCGCTGAGCTTTGAGCTGTTCGATGCCGGGGGCAGCTTTCTGGGACCGATCGAGATCGCGGTGACGGGCGCCGATATCTACGATGCGGGCACCGAGGCGAACGACTTCACCAACGGACCGGCGTTCGTGCAGGGCCAGGACATCAACGACGGCGGCCCGGGCGAGGGCTCGATCCAACAGGGCGTGGGTCTCGGCCTCGGGACGATCCCGCTGGGCGGGCTGACACTGGCCTCGGGCGCGTCGTTCGATCCGGCGCTGGCCAACTTCCTGGACGATCCGGCCGCGTTCTCGGTGATCCAGATCTCGATCAGCCAGGTGCCGATCCCGGCCTCGGCGCTGCTGCTGATCTCGGGCTTCGGTGCTGTGGCGATGATGCGCCGGCGCTGGGCGTAAGCCCTGGCCCGGGCCGCCCAAGGCCCGGGCCGTTCCGCGCCAACCGCGCAGGGAGAGGGGCGCGCCGGGCGGGGGCGCTCAGGCTGGGCGGGGCACTCAGATCGAGAAGGAGGTGCCGCAGCCGCAGGTCGAGGAGGCGTTGGGGTTTTCGATCGCAAAGCGCGCGCCGATGAGCTCGTCCTTGAAATCCAGCACCGAGCCTTCCAGGAAGGGCACGCTTTCGGGGTCGACCACGACCTTCTGGGGGGCGAGCGCGCCTGGACCGGGGATGACGGTGTCGTCTTCGGCGGGCGCGTCGACCAGGGCGAATTCGTACTGAAAGCCCGAGCAGCCGCCGCCGAGCACGGCGACGCGCAGCACGACCCCCTGGGTGCCGGTCTCGCCCGCCACGGCGGCGAGCTGGCGGAAGGCGCGGTCGGTGACGGCGAGCGGGCCGGCGGATGCCTGGGGCACGGCGACCGGCGTTGTAAGATCCAGCGTCATCGCGTCCTCGATGGCGGGTTGGGCCGCGCCCCTCTCGGCGACGGCGGCAGCGCGTGATAGGCAGCATGTAACGTCGGGTGGGTAAGGCACAAGACGCCCGCGACCGCCAGCACGGTGCGGGCGGCGGCGAGACCCGGTGACGCAGGGGGTGGGCGATGGCCCAGGAGACGGGCTCCGAGACGGGCCCCGAGACGGGCCCCGAGACGGGCTCCGAGACGGGCTCCGAGACGGGCTGCGAGACGGTCTCGGCGGACCGGGCGCCTCCGGCGGACCGGGATCCGGCGCCTTCGGCGCAGACGACGCCCGGGATGGCCGGCGGCGCACCGGGGCCGGGCGACGTTGCGGCGCGCAGTCCTGCGGCGATGGTCGCGGATGTCGACGGGCTCGGGCCCTCGCCGTTCGGGGTCTGGCCCGCGACCTCGCGCGGGCGCCTCTACCCCGAGGAGGAGAGCGTCCACCGCTCGCCCTTCCAGCGCGACCGCGACCGGATCATCCACTCCTCGGCCTTCCGGCGCCTCAAGCACAAGACCCAGGTGTTCGTCGAGCACGAGGGCGACTACTACCGCACGCGGTTGACGCACAGTCTGGAGGTGGCGCAGATCGCGCGCACGGTGGCGCGGCACTTCCGGCTGAACGAGGACTTGGCCGAGGCGGTCGCGCTGGCGCACGATCTGGGGCACACGCCGTTCGGCCACACCGGCGAGGATGCGCTGGCCGAGTGTCTGGCCCAGCACGGCGGCTACGACCACAACGCGCAGGCGATCAAGATCGTCACCCGGATCGAGGGGCATTACGCGGCCTTTCCGGGCCTCAACCTGACGTGGGAGACGCTGGAGGGCATCGCCAAGCACAACGGCCCGCTGCGCCCGGCAGACGAAGCAGCAGGCGCAGGCGCACATGCCGGCACGCAACCCGACGCGGACGACACCGCGCTGCCCTACGCCATTGCCGAATACGACCGCCGCCATCCGCTGGGGCTTGACACCTATGCCTCGGCCGAGGCGCAGATCGCGGCGCTCTCGGACGATATCGCCTATGTGAACCACGACCGGGCCGACGGGCTCCGCGCCCAGCTGTGCGAGGAGGCCGAGGCCGCGGCGCTGCCCCGCGTCGCCGAGGCCTACGCCGCCGTCGACGCCCGCTGGCCGGGGCTGGCGCGCAAGAAGCGCCGCCACGAGGCGCTGCGCCGCGTCTTCGGGCTGATGGTGGACGATCTGCTGGCTGAGACCGGGGCCCGGCTGGCCGAGCTTGTCCCCGGCCCGGAAGGGGCGCACGCGGTGCGGGCAGCAGCGCGCCCCGTGGCGGCGTTCAGCGCCGCGATGCAGGCGGACATCGATACCATCAAAGCGTTCCTGTTCCGGCGCATGTACCGCCACTATCGGGTGCGGCGCATGCGGGTCAAAAGCACCCGGATCGTGCACGAGCTATTCGAGGCGTTCATGGCCGATCCCGGGCTGATGCCCGAGCACTGGTTTCGCGAGGCGTCGGCCGCAGCGGACGAGACGGCGCGGGCGCGGGTGATCGGCGACTATATCGCCGGGATGACCGACCGGTACGCGATCGAGGAGCACCGCGTCCTGACCGACCCAAGCGCGCTGCCCTGACACCGCCCCCAACGCGCCGCGCCCCACCGAACCAAGACCCCGACCGTCGCGGTGCGATGCGCGGGTGGCGGGCCGGGTCAAGGATCGCCGCCAGGCGACGGGCAGCGCCCGCGTGTCCTTGACGCGGCACGTCAGCCGCAACACGCTCGGACAGAAGCCCCCCGGGGCTTCTCTCAGCCCGCCCCGTCCCCTTTGCGGCCTTCCGTAAAACCGGCGAGCGCACCGCCGCTGCCGCCGTTTCCCTGCAACCGAGCATCGCGGCGACCAGCCGCGATTCCGCCAGGTCGGAGGCGGGACACAGAGCGCCGGTTCCTGCCCTGGCGAGACCCCCGCCACTAGGCTCATATGCCGCGGCGCGCGCCGGCTGCACGCGGCGCCGCGGCACCGGCCAACCCGGGCCGCTTGCCAAGCGAGGAAGAGGGACCGCCATGCCGCTTGCCATGAACCGCGAGGTGTTCGTCACCGCGGCGCTTACCGGGTCGGGCGCCACCCAGGACCGCAGCCCGCATGTCCCGCGCAGCCCGGCCGAGATCGCCGCGGCCGCGGCCGATGCGGCCCGGGCGGGGGCGGCCGTGGTCCATGCCCACGTACGCGACCCGGAAACCGGCGCCCGTCAGGCGCTGCGCGCGGCACGCCGCATCGAGACCGTCATGACGTCGCTCGAAGCGGAGAAGGGGCCGCAGTTCCAGGATCCGATCCGGCTGGGCATCGGCCTGCATCTGGGTCCCGCGATCCTGGGGCGCATCGGTGCCGCCGGAACGACCGGCGGACTGACGGCGCTTGGCGATGTGGTCAACACATCGAGCCGGCTGGAAACCGAAAACAAGACACATAACAGTTTTCTCGTGGTCTCAAGGGATGTGGTCGACGCAGCGAACGTGGCCGTACCAGACGCGCATTCCGCAGAAATCAAAGTCAGGGGAAAGGAAATCCCCTTGCAAATCTTTGCCTTGAACAGCTTAGATGCGCTCGATATCCCGGCAAACTAGATTACACATGTCCATGCATGTGTTTTCGCGGGCACAGGAGAATTTGTGAGTACACGCCTTACGCCTCGGGAAATGCTGGAGAAACTGATCTCCTTCAATACCGTATCGGACCGGAGCAACCTGGATCTCCTCTCTTTCGTGGAAACCTATCTGGCCGAACACGGGGTCGCCAGCATGCGTGTTCCGGACAACACCGGCACAAAGGCTGCGCTGCATGCGCGCATCGGTCCTTTTGAAGATGGCGGCGTCGTTCTGTCCGCTCATACCGACG
>JBCCMW010000188.1:0-8108 GCA_039026175.1 Pseudomonadota bacterium | reverse complement strand
GCCGTGGCGCCGGCGCTACGCCAAGGCGCAACCGCGCGCCCACGGCCCGCCCGCGCCCGGCTCACACACTGCCGGACATCGGGACCGCGATCGCGGCGAACAGCGCGCGCATATCGTCCAGCGACACGGGCTTGGGGCACAGGAAATCGAAGCCGGCCGCCATGATCATCCGATGGTCGGTCGCAGCCTCGGTGCCGGTGACGGCCACGGCAAAGACCGGTGCTTCGCCCCGCGCGCGCAGGATCTCGCGCATGCGGCGGAGCGCGAAGATCCCGTCCAGATCCGGCATGAAGATGTCGAGCAGCAGCAGATCGAAGCGCTCGCGCTCGACGGCGCGGACGGCGGGGAGACCCCCGTCCACGCTGAGGGGCTCGATGCCGAGCCGGCCAAGCAGGGCCGCCAGCACCAGCCGGTTGGTCGTGTTATCGTCCGCCACCAGCACGCGCATCGAAGCGACGTCGTCGATCGGCAGCGTGCGCGCGGCCCGGAGCCGCTGTAGCCGGACGCCCGGCCCGCCCGCTGCCGCGCCCGCCTCCTTGCCCGCCTCCTTGCCCGCCTCCTCGCCCGCCCCCTCGCCGGCCTGCGGAGGGCCCGCGCCCGACGCCGCGGTCGCGTCGACGCGCGCGCTCTGCCCCTTGTCGTCCACGCCTCCTCCCGCGCCGTGCCATCGCAGATCGCAACGAAACACGCGCGCCTTTGACAGAGTGTGAACGGCTGCCCAAGTGGGAGGCATTGACGCAGGCGAACGCCGCGAAAACGGGCTGCGAGAGGGTTTAGCGCCGTGCGCGCCCCTGTGGGGTGCCGGGTGCGGCGCGGGGGTGCGGCGCTGGGTTGGGCCGCCGCCCGCGGCGCCCTGGTCAGGCGGCTTTCTTCTTCAGCCGCCAGGCGTGGAGCAGCGGCTCGGTGTAGCCCGACGGTTGCACCCTGCCCTGCAGGATCAGGTCGCGCGCGGCGGCGAAGGCCGGGCCGTCGAACCCGGGCGCCATCGGCTGATAGGCCGGGTCGCCTGCGTTCTGGCGGTCCACCACCTGGGCCATGCGCTTCAGCGCCTGCAGCACCTCATCCTCGGTCACCACGCCGTGGGCCAGCCAGTTGGCGACGTGCTGCGAGGAGATGCGGCAGGTCGCGCGGTCCTCCATCAGGCCGACGTCGTTGATGTCGGGCACCTTCGAGCAGCCGACGCCCTGGTCCACCCAGCGCACCACGTAGCCCAGGATGCCCTGGCAGTTGTTCTCGATCTCGGCCTTCACGTCGGCGGGGTCCCAGTTGGGCCGGTCCGCCAGCGGGATGGTCAGGATCGCGTCCAGCGACGCGCGCGGCCGGTCCGCCAGCGCGGCCTGCCGGTCGGCCACGTCGACGCGGTGATAGTGCACGGCGTGCAGCGTGGCGGCCGTCGGCGAGGGGACCCAGGCCGTGTTCGCACCCGCCTTGGGGTGCACCAGCTTCTGGGCCATCATGTCGCGCATCAGGTCCGGCATGGCCCACATGCCCTTGCCGATCTGGGCGCGGCCCTTCAGCCCGCACTCCAGCCCGATGTCGACGTTCCAGTCCTCGTAGGCCTTGATCCAGGGCGTGGCCTTCATGTCGGCCTTGCGGATCATCGCGCCGGCCCCCATCGAGGTGTGGATCTCGTCGCCCGTGCGGTCCAGGAACCCAGTGTTGATAAAGGCGACCCGGCTTTTCGCGGCGCGGATGCACTCTTTGAGGTTCACCGTCGTGCGGCGCTCCTCGTCCATGATGCCCAGCTTGATGGTGTTGCGCGCCATGCCGAGCATGTCCTCGACGGCGGCCATCATGGCGTCGGTGTTCGCCACCTCCTCGGGCCCGTGCATCTTGGGCTTGACGATGTAGACCGAGCCTGCGCGCGAGTTGCGCGGCCCCCGCGGTTTGTTGAGGTCGTGGAGCGCGATCAACGCGGTGATCGCGGCGTCCATGATCTCTTCGGGAATCTCGCTGCCGTCCTCCAGCAGGACGGCGGGGTTGGTCATCAAGGGACCGACGTTGCGCACCAACAGCAGCGCCCGGCCCGGCAGGGTGAAGCGCTCGCCCTGGGGGTCCAGGTACTCGCGGTCGGGGTTCAGCCGGCGCTCGAACGTCTCGCCGCCCTTGGTGACGTCGGCCGACAGGTCCCCGCGCATCAGGCCCAGCCAGTTGGCGTAGGTCAGCACCTTGTCCTCGGCATCGACGGCTGCGACCGAATCCTCGCAGTCGCAGATCGTGGTCACCGCGCTCTCCAGCACGATGTCGGCCACGCCCAGGCTGTCGTGGCGGCCGATGGGGTGGCCCATGTCGATGTGCACCTCGATGTGCAGGTTGTTGCACTTGAGCAAAAGCAGCGTCGGATTGGCCGGATCGCCGCGGTAGCCGACGAACTGAGACTGATCGGCCAGCGTCGCGCGCTCGGCCCGGGTGCCGGTGCCGTCGCGGCTGGTCAGGCCCGGGATCAGCGAGACCTGGAGGCGGCCATCCTCGATCCACGCGCGCTCGACATGGGTCCAGCCCGTGCCCGCCTCGCTGAGCGGCACGACGCCGGTCAGGTGGGCCTTGGACCATGTGACCACGCGCCCGCCGCGGCGCCGGTCATAGCCCGACTTGGTGGGCAGCGAGCCCAACGCATCGGTGCCGTAGAGCGCGTCGTAGAGCGAGCCCCAGCGCGCGTTGGCCGCGTTGATCGCATAGCGCGCGTTCATCACCGGCACCACCAGCTGCGGGCCGGCAATCTCGGAGAATTCGCGGTCCACGTTCGGGGTGTCGACCTTAAAGGCCGGCCCCTCGGGCACCAGGTACCCGATCTCGGTCAGGAACGTCTTGTAGGCCGCCGGATCGTGGGGTTTGCCGCGCCGTTCGGCGTGCCAGGCATCGATGGTCTGTTGCAGCGTCTCGCGCTTGGCCACCAGCGCGCGGTTGCGCGGTGCAAAGCCGCGGGCCAGGTCGCCGAAGCCCGACCAGAAGGCGCCCGCCTCGATGCCGCTGCCCGGCAGCGCTTTGGTCTCGATGAAGTCGTAGAGCTCGCGGGCGATCTGCAGCCCGCCGGCGGTCACACGCTCGGTCATGCTATCTCTCCACTCGCCCATCCGCGCGGGCGGCGTATGCGTCGATGGCGTGAGGCTTAAAGACCGGGCGCAGCGGCTGGCAAGCAGCCGGTGGATGACGATCCGCTGCGTGGAAACGCGCCGTTCTGCCCTGCGGAATGGCCGCAATCTGCACGCCAGCGCAGGTCGTGCGGCACGAAAAAAGGCCGGCGCGGTGCCGGCCTGTCTCGGGATGAAACGTTGAGGACGGGCGTGGCCCGCCGCGGGTCAGGTATCGCGGTGCACCCGCTCGCGCCGCTCGTGCATCTCCTGCGCCTCCAGGCTGAGCGTCGCGATCGGCCGGGCGTCCAGGCGCCGCAGGCTGATGGGCTCGCCGGTGATCTCGCAATAGCCGTAGCTGCCGTCGTCGATGCGGCGCAGCGCGGCGTCGATCTTCGAGATCAGCTTGCGCTGACGGTCCCGGGTGCGCAGCTCGATGGCGCGATCCGTCTCGGCCGACGCACGGTCGGCCATGTCGGGAATATTGACGCCGCTCTCGGCCAAATCTGCAAGAGTTTCACGGCTTTCCGTCAGTATGCTCTCACGCCACCCGAGCAGTTTTGCCCGGAAGTAGCGCTTGTGCCGGTCGCACATGAACTCTTCGCCGTCGTCGGGCTTGTACTCGGGATCGATGGGCGCTTCCACGTTCATCCGGATGGCTCCAGTCGGTCTTTGGGTTGCGAAATGCATACCCACCAAGTGGCGCTAGCCTATAGACACATCCGGGAAGGTTGTCACCTGTTAATCGGCGATGCGTTTTCGCTACCGCCCTCTACGCGCACATAAATTCCCCTATCGCACAAACCGTGGGCAGTTAACGAGTGAAGGATAATCCGATGCGGTTTTCTGGCACCGACAGCTATGTCGCGCCGGTCGATCTGACAGTCGCGGTTAACGCTGCGATAACGCTGGAGCGGCCGCTGCTGGTCAAGGGCGAGCCCGGCACCGGCAAGACCGAGCTGGCGCGCCAGGTGGCCGACAGCCTGGGCCTGCGACTCATCGAGTGGCACGTGAAGTCGACCACCAAAGCGCAGCAGGGCCTCTACGAATACGATGCCGTCAGTCGCCTGCGCGACAGCCAGCTCGGCGACGCGCGGGTGCAGGACGTCGCCAACTACATCCGCCGCGGCAAGCTCTGGGAGGCGTTCGACAGCGACGCCAAGGTGGTGCTGCTGATCGACGAGATCGACAAGGCCGACATCGAGTTCCCCAACGACCTGTTGCAGGAGCTCGACCGCATGGCGTTTCACGTCTACGAGACCGGCGAGACGGTGAGCGCGCGCCACCGACCCATCGTGATCATCACCTCGAACAACGAAAAGGAGCTGCCGGACGCGTTCCTGCGCCGCTGCTTCTTCCACTTTATCGCGTTCCCCGACCCCGAAACGCTGGCCGCCATCGTCGAGGTGCATTTTCCGGGCATCAAGAGCGCGCTGTTGCGCGCGGCGATGGCCTCGTTCTTCCAGGTGCGCGAGACACCGGGGCTGAAGAAGAAGCCCTCAACCTCGGAAATGCTGGACTGGCTGCGGCTGCTGGTGTCCGACGACGTGAGCCCCGAGGCGCTGCGCGCCGACCCGCGCAAGGCGATCCCGCCGCTGCACGGCGCATTGCTGAAGAACGAGCAGGACGTCCACCTGTTCGAACGCCTCGCCTTTATGGCGCGGCGCGAGGGGCGCTAGCGCTCGTCCTCGCGGTCGAAGTCGGCGCGCGGCTCGGCCATGCCCATCGCCCTGTCCTGATCCTGGGCGTCCCGTTCTGCGGCGCGCTCGCGCGCCGTCCCATCAGCCGTACCATCGGCCGGCCCGGCCCCGCCGACGGCCCTACCGTCGACGACCGCGCCCCCGACCATCGCGCCCCCGACGACCGCGCCCCCGACAATCGCGCCCCCGATAATCGCGCCATTGGGGGCGGTCATTGCGATACGGGCCAGGGCGTTGAGCCGCGCCTCCATCCGCGCGGTCTCGTCCAGCGCCCAATAGGCCTGCATCTCCATCGCCCTACCCCCTCAGAAGCCCAGCGCCGAGCGGACGGCGCCCACCAGGCCCACGCTTCGGATCAGCCGCTCCGTCGCCGAGCCCGGCTGGTGCGGTCTTACCCCGCCGATGGTCACTACGATCTTACTGCCCTCGCGGGTGAGCAGAAAGATCACGTCCAGCCCCTCGATCACGCGTACCCGGACGGCACCCACGGTCCGATCCTCGGGCGAAAACGTCACCGCGCTCAGCCGGTCGGCGATCCGCTCCATCACGGCGTCTGGCACGCCATAGCCCTGCCGGTCGAACTCGGCCTCGGCGGTGGTGTCCACGACCACCCGCACACCACGGTGGCGAAACGCGCTCATCCCAATGCCTGCCGCTCAATCCCGCCGTGGCTATGGCGCCAGCCTGCACGGTCGTGTCGCAGGGGACAACCGCCGCTCGCCTTCCAGCGCCGGGCAAGCCGCGCTAGCGTGCCTGGGCAGCGGCACGGCGGGCCGGCACGAGGGGCGGGCCGACACGAGGGATGGACGATGCGCACGGCGACGATGACGCCCGGCGGGGCCGAGGGGCGACTGCCCGGGCCCCTGGGCATGGCGGGCCAGATGCTGCGTCAGGGTACGATGGCGGCGGTGGGAGCGCGCAACACCGCCATCGACGCCGCCGTTTACGACACCGGCGCGCTGACCGGGACCGAGATCGCCGATCTGGCCCGGGCCCGGGCGGTGCCGGGCTCGGTGCTGCTGGTCGGCCCGCGGCCGCGCGACGGGACGCAAGCCATCCGCTACTTCGCCGATGCCGACGCGCTGGCCCGGGCCGAAGCGCGCGAGCAGGGCCGCGCAGTGGCGCAGATCGCGGTGGCGGGGCTCGGTGCATCGGCGCTGGGTGCGGCAGCGCTGGCGCGCACGGTGGCCGACGCGACGGGCCGGCCCTGTGCCGCCGTCGTCGCCGGCTACGGGCGCGAGGATCTGGTGGCCGAGGCGTTCGGCGGCATGGTCTTCTTCGGCGCGGCGGCGCGCTGGAAGCACGCGCGGCGCACCCTGCAGCGCCGGCTGACCGAGATCGCGCTGACCGGCGGCGCGGCGCGGCCCGCCCACGACCTGCCGCCCGCCCTGTTCGAGACGCCCGAGATCGCGTCGCTGATCGCGCTGATGGCCGAGCCGGGGCGGCGGCTGCGCCTGGCGGTGGCGCACGGGCGCGGGGCGGTGACGCTGGCCGCGGCCTATACCCGCCTGGCACGGCGGGCAGACGGGGCGGCGCTGGCCCGCGCGGCCGAGGCGCAGGTGGTGACTGCCGGTGCTGCTGTCGGCTTTCCCGAAACGGTGCGCTGGCGCCATCAGGTGCTGGGCGCGCTCGATCTGCTGGGCCGCGCGAACTCGGACGACGGGATGGTCGATGCGGTGGTGCCGGGTGCTGGCCATCACCTGAACACCCGGCTGCCGCTGCATCTGGACCTCGGCCGTGTGCTGGCCGGCGTGCTGGGCCTGGCGCCCGACGCGACTGCGGGCCTTGCGCCCGACGCGACTGCGGGCCTGGCGCCCGACGCGACCGCGGGCGTTGCGCCCGACGCCAGCACCGGGACGGCGTCATGAGCGCGGCGGCCACCGTACGCCCGCTGGCGGCGGCCGACCGGGCCGAATGGGCCGCCCTGTGGGAGGGCTACCTGACCTTCTACGGCACCGCCGTCGGACCCGAGGTGTACGACGCCTACTTTGCGCGGCTCCTCGGCGACGACCCGCAGGACTATCACGGTCTGGTGGCCGAAGGGACGAACGGCCGTCTGCTCGGGCTCACGCATTACCTGTTTCACCGCCACGGCTGGCGGATCGAGAATGTCGTCTACCTGCAGGACCTGTTCGTGGCACCCGAGGCGCGGGGCACCGGCGCCGGGCGGGCGCTGATCGAGGCGGTCTACGCTGCGGCCGACGCAGCCGGCTGCCCGAGCGTCTATTGGCTCACGCAGACGGACAACGCGACGGCGCGCCGGCTCTACGACCGGCTGGCCACACCCACCGACTTTATGAAGTACGCCCGGTGAGGGGGGCGGCAGCGGCGCTGGCGGCGGCGCTGGCGCTGGCCGGCTGTGCGACGCCCGGTTGGGACGGCGGCGTGCCCCCGCCCGGGCCCGCGGCCGAGGGGCTGGTGCCCCAGGGCAGCACCGCCTTTGCGAACGCCGATCTGGCCGTGCTGCTGGTGCGCCTGGCGTTCGAGCGCGAGGACGGCAAGCGCTTTGCCAATGCCAACCGCATTCCCCAGCCGGTGCGTTTGGTGCCCGATCCGCGCTTCGACGGCGGGCTGGACCCGTTTTTGGTGGATTTCGCGGCCTGGATGGATCGGCACGCGGGCATCGACCTGCGCCTGGCCGACGAACAGGCCGCGGGGGCGGCCGCCAGAGCGGTCGCGGGCAGGGTCGCGGGCGGGGCCGCGGGAGAGGCCGCCCTGCCGCCGGCGCCTGGCCAGGGCGGGATCATCGCGCTCCGCCCCGTCAGCGCAGCGTGGCGCGACCGGGCGGCGGCCAACGTGCAGTGCTTTTTCCTGTACGGCCCACCGGTCGATGTGGAGCGCTATCGCGGCGAGGGCTCGCTGGTCGACCGCCAGGAGGACGACTGGACGGGGCGCGGCATCGTCACGGTCTACCTGCCGGACGATCTGGAGGGCGACGAACTGGCCGGCTGTCTCTATGAGGAGATCGTACAGGCGCTGGGTCTGGCCAACGACATCCCCGATCTGCTGACCAGCATCTTCAACGACGACAACGTGCATCTCGCGCCGACGGCGCTGGACCTGTTGATGGTGCGCACGCTCTATGCCCTGTCGCACGAGGGCACCGAGGACGCGGTGCGCGCCGAGCGCGAGGCCCGCGCGGCGCTGGCCGAACTGAACGCGCCCGGTCGGTCCGAGACGGCGCGCCGGCTGGGCCTGGCGCCGCGGGCCGAGGCGCTGGCCTATGCCAGGGCGCTGGAGAGTGCGCGGGCCGAAGGGGGCGGCGTGCTGGATGCGGGGCGCGCCGTGGCGCTGCGCGGTCGCGTCGCCGGGGCGCCGCTGGCGCTGCGCTGCGCGG